>JAEYYV010000374.1 GCA_023428295.1 Pseudomonadota bacterium | reverse complement strand
CCTCACGATCGTTCCGCCGGCGCGCGACGCGAAGGCAACGCCCGTCGCTCGTGACCTCATCGTGCTGCTCGACACGAGCGGCTCGATGGACGGTGGTCCGCTCGACAAGGCGAAGCAGGTGGTGGCGCTGATGATCGACTCGCTCGACGAGCGCGATCGCTTCGAGCTGATCGAGTTCAACTATCAACCGACGCGCTACACCGAGTCGCCGGAGCACGCGACAGTGGCCGCGAAGAAGGCCGCGATCAAGTGGGTCCACTCGCGCCGCGCCGACGGCGGCACCGAGATGCGCGCGGGCGTGCTCGAAGCGCTGAAGACGTTGCGCATCGGCGCGCAGCGGCAGGTGCTCGTGGTGACGGATGGCTACGTCGGTGGCGAGCATCAGATCCTGACGGCGCTCTCGCAGCGCTTGCCGGCGTCGTGCCGGTTGCACGTGCTCGGTGTGGGCTCGGCGGTGAATCGATCGCTCGCGACGGCCCTCGCGCGCGTGGGGCGTGGCGTCGAGGTGCTCGTCGGAATCGACGAGGATGCCGAGCGCGGCGCGAAGCGATTGCTCGATCGCACGACGCTGCCGATGCTGACGAACGTGACGATCAGCGGTGACGCGCTCGTCGCGCATGCGCCCGAGCAGATTCCGGACGTGTTCGAAGGCTCGCCTTGCGTCGCGGCCCTCGCGCTGTCGACCGAGGGCGGCGAGATCGTCGTGCGTGGCGAGACGGCGAGCGGCCCGTGGGAGCAGCGCACGCGCGTGCAGCCGCTCTACGCGGGCCAGGGCAACCAAGGCATCGTCGCGCTGTACGGTCGCGAGCGCGTCGCGGATCTCGAGGCGCGCACGATGCTCGATGCGGCCGACGCGATGGTCGAGGAGATCGGTCTGCGCTTCCAGATCGCGACGCGCCTCACGTCGTGGATCGCCGTCGACGAGACGCGCGTCGTGCGCGGCCGCGACAAGGACGCTCGCACGCAGAACGTTCCGCAAGAGCTGCCGTACGGTACGAAGGCTGTGTCGTTCGGACTGCGCGGCTCGTCGAACAACCTGCTCGGCGCCGACACCGCGCGCATGCAAGCGGTCAGCGCGCGCATGTTCGACGTCGATGCGCTCGATCGCGGCTCGTTCGACGAGGACGCAGACGGCGTTCTCACCGAGGAGCTCGAGGAGGCCGTCCGCTCGGTGCCCGCGCCCGCTGCGTACGCGCGTCCTGCGCCTGCGCGCCCCGGTTCCGCGCTGCCGCCGGCGGGGCCGGCACCGAGCGCTCCGCGGGCTGCGGGCTTCGCGAGGACGCGGATGGGTGTGTCCAAGCCGCCCGCCGACGACAGTGACTTCGAGCAGGACAGTGACTTCGAGCAGGACGATCCGACGGGCGAGTTCGCCACGCCCGCGGCTCCGTCGAGCACGCCATCGCTGGCCGACGAGCCCGAGCTGGGAGCACCGGCGATGTCCCCGTTCGCGGCAGCTCCAGCTCCGATGAAGTCGGTGATGCAACCGCCTGCACCGTCGCAACCCGCGCCGGTCGTGATGGCGCCCGCGATGTCGACCAAGGAGTCGACCAAGGAGTCGACCGAAGGGTCGGCCCATGAGTCGGCCACTGAGTCGGCCACTGAGTCGGCCCATGAGTCGGCCCACGAGTCGGCCCATGAGTCGCTCGCGCCGGCGCCCGAGCCCGAACCGGAGCAATCGACCAAGACCGGCATGGCCGCACCGGCAACGCGCTCGTCGATGTCGATGAAGACGCGCGCGTTCACGCTGCCCGACGAGCCGAAGGAGGTCGCGAAGCTCGAAGCGTCCGCGGCACCGGCCGAGAAGGCGCCCTATGCACGTCCGCCTCGGTTCGCGCTGTGGTTGATTCTCGCGCTGGTGATGGCGATCATCGCGGCGCTCGTGTGGTGGCTCGCGAGCTAGGCATGGATCACGACGTTCACCGAGCAGCGATCGCGAGCGGCGATGTGACCGCATTCGGCCAGTGGATGGCCGCGTGCGAGAGCACCGTGCGTGACAGCTTGCGATCGTTTGCTCGCGTGATCGACACCGAAGCCGTCCTCCAGGAGACGCTGCTTCGCGTGTGGCAAGTCGCGCCACGCTTCGAGCCCGACGGACGCCCCAACGCGCTGCTGCGCTTCACGATCCGCATCGCGCGCAACCTCGCGATCAGCGAAGTGCGCCGCACGAAGGCCGCGCCCGTCGAGGCCGACACGATCGAGACGCTCGTCGTCGACGAATCGCCGATGCGCGAGCCCGATCCGCTGCTGCGCAACGCGATCGCCGACTGCCGCGACAAGCTGCCGCCCAAGCCGCGCGAAGCGTTCGACGCGCGACTCGCGAACGCGGGCGGCGACGACGACGACACGCTCGCGTCGTCGCTCGGCATGAAGCTCAACACGTTCCTGCAGAACTTCACGCGCGCGCGCAAGATGCTCGCGGACTGTCTCGGCACGAAGGGCATCGCGCTATGAGCACCGGAGCGACCACGGGATCGACCGACGACAAGGAGCTCTTGATCGAGCAAGTCGCCGGCGCCTGGCGTCCCGATGCTGGCGACGAGCTCCAGTATCACAAGGCGTGGCACGACCTCGACGGCGACAGCCGCGAGGCAGCGCACGACCGCGCGCGAACGCTGCGCCCGATGGAAGCGGCGCTGGATCGCGATGGCCTGTCGACGACCGCGCGTGCGGTGCTCGCAAAGATCGCGCGCGCTTCGCGATAGCGCCGCGGCTGCATGCTACCCATGGGCTATGCGCATCGATCGCGTCTACACGAAGGGCGGCGACAAGGGCGAAACTTCTCTCATCGGTGGTGACCGCGTCGGGAAGGATGATCCACGTCTCGATTGTTATGGGACCGTGGACGAGGTCAACGCGACGCTCGGACTGGTCAACGCCGCCCTCGCGTCGAGCGCGGCCGGTCCGCATCTCATCCCGATCATCGCGCGCGTCCAGAACGAGCTGTTCAACCTCGGGGCCGAGCTGGCGACGCCCGATGCCGGTCGCCGCGCGAAGCTGCCTCGCATCGAGCAGCGACACGTGGACGGGCTCGAGCGCGATATCGATGCGGTGAACGACGACCTGCCGCCGCTCACGTCGTTCGTGTTGCCCGGTGGCGGCGCGGCGTCCGCGGCGTTTCACCTCGCGCGCACGGTGTGTCGTCGCGCGGAGCGGTTAGTGGTCGGGCTCGCCAAGAGCGAGGACATCGGCGGCGAGCTGCCGATCGTGTACTTGAATCGCTTGTCGGACGCGCTGTTCGTCTGGGGACGCTGGTGCTCGTTCAAGGACAAGCAGCCCGAGCAGCTCTGGGACTCGAAGTCGACATGACCTATCGCGATCGCATCCTCATGTGTCCGCATTGCGGCGCGGCGCTCGAGCGTCCGAAGGCAGGGTACGATCGATGGCCGTGCAGTGCGTGTCAGGGAATCGCGCTGCCGCGCACGGAGCTCGAGCGATTGCTCGGCCGATTCTCGGAGGCGGCACCTCGAGGGCTGCCGATCGAGCTGATGCCGCGGCAGAACCAGGCGCCGCCGCGGCTGTGCCCGGCGTGTAACGAGAAGATGGCCGCGGTGGCGCTGTTCGACGTGCCGGCGGATCGCTGCCACAGAGACGATCTCGTGTGGTTCGATCCCAAAGAGCTCGAGGCGGCCATCACCACGGTGATCGCCGAGGACGACGCGCGCAAAGGTTGGTACCGGCGGTTTCGCGAGCTCTTGTTCGCGAACTGAGTGCACGGGGCGTACAGGCGGGGTGCGAACGCCACGGTAATTCGCGACATCCGAGTCAGAGATCTGTCATCCGAGGGGAGACAACGTCGCGAGATCACGTGACGGGGCAGTTGGCGCGAAGCGTGCTCTGCGTCGCGGTCATGCGCGTTCTTGCCGCCGCCGCGTTCGCCGTCGCTGCTCTCTCGTCGACGGCCCTTGCCCAGCCGGGCATGACACAGCCGACGTACGGGCCCACCCATGGTCCGCCCCCGCCCCCCGCTCCCGCGCCGCAAGGTCAGCCGTACTACCCGGGCTATGGCGGCGGCTACCAAGCACCGTACGCGCAGCCGCCCCAGCAACCGATGCTGGACCTCGAGCTGAAGAGCCCGGGCACGGCGATGCTGTGGTCGGTCGGCACCACCCTGGCGGGCATCGCGATGGTCGGCGCGGCGTTCGACGAGCGGAGCGAAGGTCTGCTGCTGATCGGCGCGGGACTCACGCTCGTCGGTCCGTCGGCGGGGCACATCTATGCGGGCGAAGGCAGCCATGCGCTGAAGGCGAGCCTCTTGCGCGCCGGCGGTGTTCTCGTGTTCGCGCTCGGCGCCGCGGAGTACGGCTCCTACGAGTGCTACGACTACTACTGCGAGGAGCGGGGCTCGAGCGGAGGCGAAGCCGCGATGTGGATCGGCGGCCTCCTCGTCGTCGGCTCGGCGCTGTACGACTTCTACGACGCGAGCCGGGCGGTGCACCGGTACAACGATCGCAAGCGCAAGGCCGCGTATCAGTTCTCGCCGACGATGATGTCCAAGGCCGGCGGCGGCTTCACCCCGGGCGTGGGCGTCACCGGCTCGTTCTGAGGCGGGCAAGCTCGTCGCGTCCGATCCAGTAGGCGATCGCGAGGGCGGGCAAGCAGAGCAGGTCGGTGCGGTCGAGCATGACCTGCGCGGGCCGGATCGACGACAGCACCTCGACGAACCACGCCGACGCGCGCGGCGACAGCTTGATCGCGGCGAACACGGCTCCGGTGGCGACGATCGCGACGACGAGCCGGCGGTGCGTGAGGTGTGGCTGGACGGTGGCACCGAGCTTCGTCGCGACGAGGAGCGCGAGACCGATCAGCGCGGTGAGCACCACGGGCGCCGCGGCGAGCCCGGCGATGTCCGAGAGTTTTCCCGTGACAACGCTGGGGCCGAGCCTCGGCTTGAGCACCCAGTCGTTGACGACGAGGACGACCAGCGAGAGCAGCGTAACCGGGTGCAGCGCTTCACCGATCGGGAGCACGCCGGCACCGTCGCCGCCACGCAGCGATTGACGCGCTCGCTCCATCCAGCTCATCGCGTCTAAGGGTAAGCTGCCGCCGTGTCAGAGTCTGGAAAGAAGTCAGAGACAGAGAGCCAGAAGCAGCTCGCCGCCGCCGAAGCGCAGGCCAAGGAGCGCTTCGAGAAGGCGATGACCGAGCTGCGTGAAGGCGCGCATCGGTTCGCCGCGCGCGCACGCGATCAATCGCAGCTGATCATCGAGGAGCTGATCGATCCGGAGGGCGAGACCGTCGCGTCGCTCGCGGAGCACGAAGGCGAGCCCGGCGCACTGGCGCTCTCGCAGTCGCTCGAGCTGATCACGTTCGACACGTGGCTGTTCGGCCAAGTCGGCGACAAGGACGAGATCGACCTCAAGAGCGAGGATCACTGGGAGGTCTGGTTCAGCTTCGGCGCGTGGATCGGCGAGACGATGCGCCGTCGCCACGGCGGACACTGGCTCATGATGGGCGACGACCCGCACGCGTGGCGGCTCGGCTTCTCGAAGATCTTCCTCGAGATCGCGCCGTTCGTGTTTGCCGAGCAGCTGTTGCGGATGGGCAGCGGCGCGACCAAGAAGATGGTCACCGAGATCGAGCGCATTCGCTTGCTGCACGATCCCGACGAGGGCTTCAAGATTCCGATCGCGATCCCGTTCGCGGTGAACAAGTCCGAGGTGCCCGTCGAGGCGATGCCGATGATCGACGAGATCGCGCGTCGCTTGGTGGAAGCCTCGTGGGTGGATCAAGTCGAGGTCATCGGTCACGCCGACAAGGAAGGCGACGAGGACGCGGCGCATCGCCTGTCGAAGCACCGCGCCGAGGACGTCATCAAGCACCTCGTCAGCAAGGGCGTGAGCAGCAAGCGCCTCGTCGCGAAGAGCGCGGGCGAGAGCGAGCACGTCGCCGACAGCGGCGAGACGGGCAACGACGCCAACCGCCGCGTTCACTTCGAGGTGACCGAGGAGCGCGAGCGTCCGCCGATGCTCGATCGCTTCCTCGCGCAGCACTACATCCGCCTCCACACGGTGCCGCTCGGGCAGTGGATGTCGATGGACTTCGCGCGCCTCGCAAATCTATGGAACGAGGCGCCGACCAAGGACCTCATCGAGGCGATCAAAGAGGCAGGCCCGCGTCTGGGGCCCGGCAACATGCAGGTGATCGAGCAGGTCGTGCAGGCGATCTCGCGCGCGAAGCAGGATCAGCCGATCGCGAAGCAGACCAACGATCGCGGCTTGTTCGAGGCGATCGCGCAGATCGTCGCGCTTCGTCGCGCCACGGCGCCGATCGCGATCGACATCCTCGAGCGTGTCGTCATGCCCGCGCTGCACGTCGGTGTTCCCGAGAAGTTCCCGCCGCTCGACGAGGATGACATCGGCAACCTGAACAAGGGCATCGAGATGTTCGCCTTCTTCGTCGAGGTGAACCCGCACAAGTTCCAGGCCGACGACGAGGGCTTCCTCGCCACCATTCCGCACGAGCAGCTCACCACCCCGTACGCGGATCGCAACGTGCTCGAGATCGGCAAGGGCGATTGGGTCGTCGTGAACCCCGGGCACTTCATCCCGATGCTCGAGAACTTCGAGCCGCAGCAGCTGCTCGAGAAGTTCGACGAGTTCGTGACGTACGTGAAGTCGATCCCCGAGGCGCCGAACCGTCGAGACGACGGCCGCATGCTCGCAGAGACCGCCGTGCGCGCGCTCGCGGACCTCAAGATCTGCGTGGCGACGGCCGCGCAGAACAACGACGCGTTGCTGTTCCGTCTGCTCCCGCCGCCGGGATAGCGATACGATGACGACATGCGCTCGCTCCTCGTGATCGCGTGCTTGTGCTCGGCGAACTGCCGAGTGACGGGAACGTTCACGTGCGAGGCGGACGCGGAGTGTCGCGCGCGCGGTGCCGTCGGACGCTGCGAGCTCGATCGTGGCGTCTGCTCGTTCGAGGACTCGACGTGCGCGTCGGGCTTTCGCTACGGCGAGTCCGCAGGCGACTCGCTCGCGAGCGAGTGCGTGCCGGATCCTGCGCTCGCGGATGCAGGCAGCGACGGCGACGCGAACACGTTCGATCCGTCGACGTGTCCCGCCGCGTACAACGGCGTCCTGACCGGATATCCGAACGCGAAGTACGTGATGCTGCAACCGACGGGCGCCGACGAGGGACGCTTCGTCCAGCAGGCCGCTCGCTGCGAGCAAGGCCTGCCCGGCGCTACGCACGCGGTGATCGTGGATAGCGCCGCCAAGGCGGCAGCGCTCGCCACGTTCGTCGGACAGACGCCGGTGCGCGTGTGGATCGGTCTCGTGCAGAGCAGCGATGCGACCGCCGTCGACGCGGATTGGATCACGTTCGCGGGGCTGCCTGTCGACGCCAGCCTGTGGGCCACGGCGCAGATGGAGCCCAACGACGCGAACTCGAGCGAGACCGATCACGCCGAGCAAGCGGGCGCGTTCAGCTCCAGCCGGCTCTATGACCTGCCGGCCGAGCAGCCGCTCGCCATCGTCTGCGAGTGCGATGGACGCGCGACCGCGCCGCTCGCGATCGACTATCTCCAGCAGGTCCAGCAATGACGCGAGCCGTCCTGGTGCTCGCGATCGTCAGCGCGTGCCGGATCACCGCGCCGTTCGAGTGCGATCTCGACGAGCAGTGTCGCGAGGGCGATCTCGTGGGCACGTGTCACTTCGCGACGTACTGCGCGTTTCCCGACGACGAATGCCCGTCCGGCAAGCGCTACGCGGATAACGCGGGCGGCGATCTCGCGGGCACGTGCATCGGTGGAGCGCCCGTTGCCGACGATGCGGGGATCGACGCCGCGCCGTTCGACGTCACGACGTGCCCCGAGACGTACAACCGCGATCTCGGCAACGCGAGCTCTCGCTACCGGCTCATCACGACGGAGGCGAACGTGTGGACGCAAGCAGCTGCGTGCGCACAGGACCTGCCGGGCGCGACGCACCTCGTGGTGATCGATGATGTCGCCGAGCGCGACGCGCTGCGCGGATCGCTCTCGAGCCTGCCGTTCTTTCCCTCGCTCGCGTTCGTGGGCATCGTGCAGGATCCCGCGGCGACGGATCCGGCGGCGGGGTGGATCCACTTCGATGGTCGCCCGGTCGCGAGCACGCTGTGGGCTGCGAACCAGCCGGACAACAACAGCCAGCCCGAGACCGCGGTTCACGCGAACGCGGCGCAGATCGCCAAAGGGAACCCGGCGCTCGCGGACGCCGTCGGCACCCATCAAGCACAGGCGTTCTGCGAGTGCGACGGCGTGCCCGTGCACGCGATGGCACAGGCATTCCTCGACGGCGATCCGAGCAAGCCTTGATTCGCCTGGCTCGCGCTAACTCTCTTTGAGGTAGCGGACCATGCTCGCGTCGAGCCGGCTCTGCACCATGCGGATCACGCTGTCGATCTCCTCGACGGGCATCGAGAGGCGCTTCGCGAGGCACTCGCGCGTGGCCGCGACGAGCGCGGCGCGGGCGCGTTGCAACCAGCGCGCGGCGGTGGCGCGATGCACGCCGAACGCGGCGCCGATCGTGTCGATGGGCAGCTCCTCGACGATCGATTGACGGAGCAGCATGCGGTCCTCGGCATCGAGCGCATCGATCGCTTCCTTGAGCGCGCTCGCGAACTCTTGCCGGTACTCGGACTTCAGCTGCGACAGCATCGGGTCATCGGACGCGCCGAGCGCCTCGTCGAGCGAGCGCTCGATCGGCTGCTCGCGCTTGGTCTTCTTGAGCTGGCGGATCAGCTCGCGCGTCGCCGTGATGCGGACCCAGCCGCGCAGCGGGCCCTTGCCTTTGTAGCCCGCGATGCCGGAGGGCTTGCCATCCTTGGGCACGAGCAGCTGCACGCGAAGCAGCTGCTTGACCTCGTCGACGACGTGCTTCGGCGCGCGCGTGGAAGCGCCGGCCGCGTCGACCTCGGTGAGGACCGCGTCGAACGCTGCGTGTGCGGTGGGCTCGAGCGCCGCACACGCCGCTGCGATCGCGAGGTCACCGGCGGGCGCACCTGCGAGCGCGGCGGCGAGATCGTCCCCCTCGATGCGCGCGGCGAAGAAGTCGGCGAGGACGACCTCGTCGAACTTCACCGTGGGCCACGCGCGCTTCGCACCGTCGAGGATCGCGGCCCACGCGGCGATCGCGGCGGGGCGTGACCCGATGCCGAGAGAGCTCGCGGCAGCCAAGCGGTCCACGACGTCCATGCATGGATATCGTGTCACAATGCGCGGCGTCGAATGGAGTGCCTCGACGCCAACGTCGTGCAGGACCTGATGGCGGGGGCCTTGGACGCGGCGGGGCGCGCCGAGGTGATGAAGCACCTCGACGGATGCGAGGACTGCCGGGACCTGATCGAGTCCCTCGCGCGCGAGGCGAGCGAGGACGCGGCCAAGGACACGCTGCGGGATACCGAGCGGAGAGCGCCCGCGATCGCGATGATGGACACCATCGCCAGCGAGGAAGGCTCGCTCGAGATCGCGCACGCGGGCGGCGCTCGCAGGGAGCCAGCGTCGATCGGTCAAGAGCTCGGACGCTACAAGCTCGTCGAGCGGATCGGCGCTGGCGCGATGGGCGTGGTGTACCGCGCCGAGGATCGCGAGCTCGGTCGCGACGTCGCGCTCAAGCAGCTACATCGCCCCGACGCGGAGCTCACGGATCGGCTCGTGCGCGAGGCACGCGCGATGGCGCAGGTGAACCATCCCAACGTCGTCGCGGTCTACGACGTCGGTGTGATCGACGGCATCACGTACATCGCGATGGAGCTCGTCGGCGGACAGAGCATGCGTGCGTGGCAAGAGGTGCGCACGATCGAGGAGATCATCGCAGCGTATGGCGCCGCCGGTCGTGGACTCGCCGCCGCGCACGCTGCGGGCATCGTGCATCGCGACTTCAAGCCCGACAACGCGCTCGTCGGAAGCGACGGTCGCGTACGCGTCACGGACTTCGGCCTCGCCGCGACGCGCGCGTCGGAAGCGGAGACCGGCTTCGTGCTCGGCACGCCGGCGTACATGGCGCCCGAGCAGTTCGCGGGCGGCAACGTCGACGCGCGCACTGACCAGTTCAACTTCTGCGTCGCGCTGTACGAGGCGCTGTACGGCGAGCGTCCGTTCCCGGGCAAGGGCTTCGACGAGCTCGCCGACAGCGTGAAGCATGGGCGCGTCCGTCCCGCGCCCGCGAAGTCGCGAGTCTCGGGTGCGCTCCGCGCGATCCTCGTGCGCGGCCTGTCGGTCAAGCCGGGCGATCGCTACCCGACGATGGATCACCTCCTCGAGGATCTCGGTCGCGACCGCGCGCGTCCGTGGCGCCGCGCCGCGCGCATCGCCACGCTCCTCGGCGCCGCTCTCGCGCTCGGTCTCGCGAGCGACTGGGTGATCCGCGATCGCGTGCTCGCTCAGATCGAGCAGTCGTTCGACGCCACCGCACGCCAGACGGATCGCGCGATGCGCCTCCTCGCGTCGCGCTTCGACGCGATCGGAAACCAGGTGTACTCGCTTCCCGTCATGCGCGACGTGTCGAGCCACCACGATCAAGCGGACTTCGGCCTCGGCACGCCCGAAGCCGACCACGCGGACCTCGAAGAGATCCACGCAAAGCTCGTCGCGCAGGACTGGAAGTACGCGCGCGAGATCGCCGGTAAGGAGGAGCCCGCGATCATCGCCATCTCCGACTACAAGGGCCGCCTCCTCTACACGTCCGCCGCGCCCGACACGTGGGGCACGGACTTGATCCAACTGCCGTGGATCAAGCGCGCCTTCGACGCGGGCGCGGGCAACTCGATGACGCTCCAGCGCTACGACGATCCGCGCCTCGTCGCGACCGAGGTGCTCGGCGCGTCGTCCCCCGCCGGCCTCGCCGTGCTCTTCACCCGCACGCTCTCCGTCGGCGAAACCGCGCGCAGTCAGTTCCTGCAGATCGTCGCCGCGCGTCAGCTGCTCGAGGACATCCGGCTCGATGACGAGACCGATCTCTCGCTCGTGTCACTCGACGGCACCGTCGACGGCACGGTGTCGTCCGAGATCGGCACGTCGGCGCCCGAAGGCGTGCAAGTGCGAACCATCCCGCTGTCGAATCCGCTCGTGCAGGGCGGCGAGCCGATCGGTCGGCTCGTGATGGCGCGGCCGATCGACAGCGTGCTGTCGCTGTTTCCGCATGCGCGCACGGTGTTCGCCCTCGCGATGCTCGCCGCGATCCTGGCCGCGCTGTTCACCTCGCAACGCGCGCGCGCGATCACCGGAGCGCGCTAGCGGTACGTGTTGGTCGGGTTGCGGTACTTCTCGCCGAACTTGTTCAGGTGCTCCGGCTCGGCGCCGCGCTGGATCGCGAGCTCGACCGTGGTGTCCGCGCCGGCGGTGACGGTGACCTTGGTGCTCGCGGGCTTCGGTGCGCGGCGCGTGTACGCGAACACCGTCCAGTTGCCCGGCGGCACGCCGTCGAGCGTGAACGTCCCGTCCGCGGCGATGCGCGTGTGGTGCTGGTTCGGCAGCACGAGGATCGTGGCCGCCATCTCCGGGTGGATGTTGCAATAGACGTCGACGACGCCGGGCGTCGGGAACTCTTTGGTCTTCGCCTCGCCCTTCTTGAACGATCCGAGATCGAACTTTCTCGTCGACGATTGCGAGAACACGTTGTGAAAGAACGCATCCTTGTTCGGGAAGTTCACCTTGCCGCCGATGGTGACGGCGACGAGCTCGGGAACGAACTTGCGGCCGCGCTGCTCGACAGTGACCGTCGTGTTCGCGGCGGGCTCGGAGAAGCCGACCACGTAGACGATGACCTCCACGCCGGTGGTGGGTTTGCCGTCCGCTTCGGTGACGTGGACCTTGCCGGTCACGCGTCCCGTCGGGCCGGCGGTCGCGCTCGAGCCGACAGCGGCGACGATGGCAGCGGCGACGGCAATCGACGCGAGGGCGCGCATCAGAACATGATTCCCCAGACCGCGCGGGGCGCCGTCTCGATCTGATACACGCCGATGCCGAACACGGCAGAGAGCCACATGCGCCCGTGCGTCCACGCGGCGTTGGGACCGGCGACCACGTAGCGCAGGTCCGCGTTGGCGGTGGGGATCGATGCGTATACCTCGGCGCCGAGGCGGAGGTCGCCGACGACCTTGACGCTCACGCCCGCGCCGGGGCGCAGCTCGTGGCGTGTCGTGTCGCCGAGGAACTGCCCGCGATAGCCGATGTCGACGAGGGCGTGCACCGAGCCGGACTCCGTGGTGGTGGACGCGACGAGGTCGGCTTCGGCGATCAGGATGTCGCGCTGGACGATGCTGCGCTTCACGCCCGCGCGGATGAACGGTGCGAATGGCGGCGCCTCTTCGGGGTCGCTAGACACGAAGCGGTAGCGTGCTTCGATGCCGTACTCGGTGAACGAGAACGACGGCTCGGACATCGCGCTGTCCCGCCACACAAACTCCATCGGGAACGCGATCGTGAGCTGATCGGTGACGCCGACCTCGGCGATGAAGTTCCAGGTGGACCAGTCGAAATCGCCAGCGCCGCCAAAGCCGTTCTCCTCGTCGATGATGTTCGTGATCTCGACGCCCCGCTCGGGCATCACCTCGGTGCCGTACAGCCATCCGTAGAACGTTCGACCCGCGTGTGCGGAACCGGGAGCGACCAAGACCAACGCGACAACCACCGGGATTGCAGTTCGCACGCGCGAAGTCTACTCCGAGCCCCACCGACGCCGGTAAGGTTCGCCCATGATCGATCACACGGGTCTATTGGTCTCCGACCTCGAGCGCGCGGCCGCGTTCTACTCGAAGGCGCTCGCGCCTCTCGGTTACGAGGTGATCATGCGTTTCGGTCCGGTCGTGGGCCTCGGCGCGAACAAGAAGCCGGACTTCTGGCTTCACGGCGAGAAGCCACCGACCGACAAGCTTCACATCGCGTTCCGCGCGCCGAGCCGCTCGGTCGTGAAGGCGTTCTACGAGGCGGCGATCGCCGCGGGTGGTCGCGATAACGGGCCGCCCGGAGTTCGCGAGATGTACCACCCGGACTATTACGGCGCGTTCGTCCTCGACCCCGATGGACACAACATCGAAGCGGTCTGCCACGAGCCGTACCTGGGCTAGGCCCATCGGCGAGCGCGGCCTCGACGAGGATCGTAGCTAGCGCAGCGAGATCATCGGCGCCTCGGCCGCCCGTTCGACGAGCGTGCCGATCTGCGCGGCGGGCAAGCCCGCATCGCGAAGCGCGGTGACACACGCGTTCGCGCGATCGGAGGGGACGCAGAGCAAGAGTCCACCGCTCGTCTGCGCATCGCACGCCAGCGACGCGAGGAGCTCGCGCTCGTTCTCGCTGGCGGGCTCGCTCGTGAACGCGGCGCCATCACTCCAGCGCACCAGATCCGCGACGAACGCGCGGTTCGCTTTGCTGCCGGCGGGACACAGGTTCGCGCGCAGGTGCGCGAGAGCGTCCGGCAAGAGCGGCAGATCGGTGAGCGAGATCTGTGCGGACAGCTGCGTCTCGCGCACGAGGTTACGCAGGTGACCGAGCAGGCCGAAGCCCGTGACATCGGTGGCCGCCGTGACGCCGTGCGCGTGACCGATGCGTGCGGCATCCCTGTTGAGCGTGGTCATCGAGCGGACCGCGGCTGCGGCAGCGTCTGCGGAGGCGACGCCCTTCTTGATCGCTTGCCCGAGGATGCCGGTGCCGAGCGCCTTGGATAGCACCAGAGCTTGCCCGGGGCGTGCAGAACGATTGGACCACAACCGATCGGGTGCGACCTCGCCGGTCACCGAGAGCCCGAACTTCAGCTCGGGATCGCGCACGGAGTGGCCGCCGACGATCGCGACGTTGGCGGCCGCACACGCGCGCGCAGCTCCGCCGAGGATCGCGTCGAGCACGGTGAGCGGCAGCTGCTCGTCGGGGAAGAACACGAGGTTCAATGCGAAGCGCGGCTCGCCGCCCATGGCCCAGACATCGGACATCGCGTTGGTGGCCGCGATGGCGCCGAACGACTCCGGATCGTCGACGAGCGGTGCGATGACGTCGGCGGTGAGAACGAGATCGCGACCTTCTGCGTGGTGGACGATCGCGGCGTCGTCGGAGAACGTTTGATCCACGACGATGTCGCCCGCGGCATCGCGAGGTGCCGACGACAGCTGTCCGAGCACGTGGGTGAGCGATCCGAGGCGCAGCTTGGCGGCGCATCCACCTCCGCGCGCGAACTGGGTGAGTCGGACGGGATCGGATGTGGTCATGGCGTGAAGATGTTGTGAAGGAAGAAGTCGTCGGCGACGGAGCCGAGCGTCTTGTCCTTGAGTAGCGCGGATTGCTGGATGTGGAAGATCACGATCGCGCGATACGACGGCCCGACGAGGATCGTGCCCGCTTGGATCGCGTCATCGTCGCCGACCTTGCCCTGAAACGCGACGAGCTTGCGCGGTTTGCCCGCGACGATGCTGTCCTCTTCGCCGATGATCGTCAGGTTCTGCGTGCTCGCATACTCGTGCGCGAGCACCGAGACATCGGTGGGGCCCGGCGGCAGCGTGACCATCATCACCGCGAGACCGCGCGGGACATCGGCGGCGGCCCACTGATCCGCAGTCGATTGCACGACCGTGAAGCCGGGAGGCAGTACGACCGCGATCCCTTGGATCGTCTTCACCGCATTCGACGGCGCCGTGGGGGTCGGATCCGAGTTGCCGCCACCGCCGCTCCACGGATCGTTCACGTTCGGATCCGGCGGCGGCGGCGGAGCGTGGAGAGGATCGTCCGGACGCAAGGGCTTCTCGGCCTCGGGATCGAAGGTCGGATCGACACTGGCGCCACGAGTGGCGGATGGCTCGTCCTTCTTGAGCGCACCGAAGTAGATGCCGGCGCCGGTGCCCGCGACGACGAGCGTCCCGAGGATGATCCACACGAGCGAGCTCGAGCTCTTGGGCGCGCTCGGCGCTGGCGGCGCGGCGTCGCGGTTCGCGTGCGGGTCGTACGGCGCTGCGTTGCCTTGCGGTACGTAGTTCGACGACGGTGTCGGCACGAACGCTTGCGGATGTCCTGCGGGGGCAACGCCAGGAAGCGCCGTCGGTGCCATGCCGGGATGTCTCGCCGGCGCCATGCCTGGCTGTCCCGTGGGGGGCTGGCCGTGCGGCGTCGGCGTCATCGCCATCGCGCCGCTCTGCGCGACGACCTGCGCCGTGTGGTCCTGCGTTGCGGGCGGCAGCGATGCGAGCACGGCGCTGATGTGCTCGCCCATCTGCTCCATCGTCGCGGGGCGCGCGTTCGGATCCTTTGCCATCGCCGCGAGCACGAGCTGATCGATCGCGGGCGGCAGGTTCAGCTCGGGCCGGCGCTGCGACGGCAAAACGATCGGCTCCATCAGGTGCTTCGACAACAGCGCCATCACCGTCGAGCCTTCGAACGGCAAGCGCCCTGTAACCATCTCGTAGACGATGCAGCCGAGCGCGTAGACGTCGGTGCGTCCATCGATCTGCTCGGCGCGGATCTGCTCGGGCGCCATGTACTGTGGCGTACCGAGCATGTCGCCCGCTTGGGTCATTGCCATCTGCGTCTGGCGTCCCTCGTCGCGCAGCTTGGCGATGCCGAAGTCGAGCACGCGCACCACGTCGCGCTGCTTGCCGCGCTCTTGCAGCATCACGTTGTCGGGCTTGAGATCGCGATGGACGATCGATGCGTGATGCGCGTCGACGAGCGACGCCGCGATCTGCGACGCGATGCCGAGCGCGCGATGCACGGGCAGCGGAGCCTCCGCGTGGATCACCTGGCGCAGCGACTTGCCCTCGATGAACTCCATCGCGATGAACAGCGTGCCGTCGCTGTCCTGACCGAAGTCGTAGATGTTGACGGTGTTGGGGTGCGAGAGCTTCGCGACCGCCTGCGCCTCCGCGTTGAAGCGCGCGAGGAGCAGCTGGCTCGACGCGACCTCGGGCCGGAGGAGTTTCACGGCGACCGTGCGCCGGAGCGACATCTGCTCTGCCTTGTAGACAGCGCCCATCCCGCCTTCGCCGAGCTTCGCGTTGACGCGATAGCGACCGGCGATCTCGCGGCCGATCAGCGACGGCGCTTCGGCCGTGCTGCTGCTCTGCTGACCCGCGTGCGAGACCTCTTGTGTCGACGAGATCGTCCGACCGCACGCACCGCAGAAGCGCGCACCATCGGACATCTCCACGCCGCAATGCGGACACTTCATCGCGTTGCCTCTTCGTCGGTGAGCGCGTAGATCGCGTAGAGCGGCTCGGTGCCGCCGCGCAGGACGCGTACCTCGATGCGCCGGTGATCGTAGAGCGCGATCAGGGCCAGCGCGTCACCGTTGCCGTCGCCGATCTCGACGAACGAGAGATACACGCGTAGCGGTGCGCCCGTGAACGTGATGCCCGCGAGCGCGTCCGCTTCGGCGCCGGGCACCGTGGTGACGGGCGCGTCGGTGACCACGCCTCGAATCGACAGGCTGCCGCTCATGCCGTGCGTGTCGATGTCGTCGATGAACAGCGTCGCGTGCGTTGCCTGCGGCACGCCGACCTTGACGACGTCTGCCGTGCCCACGCGCTCGCCCTTCCACTCGCCGCGGAAGTCGCGTAGGTCGCTGCAGCCCGTGATCAGGACCGCGACGATGACCAACGTGGTCCAGCGCACGGTCCGACGGTAGCACCCGCCATACACGGTGCGCTACGTTCACGGATAGATGTGGCTCTGGCGACTGTTGCTCGTCGCGTGCGTGGTGGGAGCGCACGGGTTCGCGCGCGCGCAGCCAACCGACGACCGCGGCACGTCACCGGTCCCGGGCGTCGACGAGCCGCTGTTCAAGGACGACACCGAGTTCGGCCCGCTGATCCTGATCGAGAAGATCGACATCTACGGAAACAACACCACGCAGGCCGAGCTGATCCTGCGCACGCTGCCGCTCAGGCCCGGCGACGTGATCCACGCGAGCGACAAGCGCCTTCGCCAAGCGCGCTTCAAGGTCCTCGCGCTCGGCTACTTCCGCGACGTGACACTCGGGATGCGCAGAGGCTCCGCGCGCGGCCAAGTGATCCTCGAGGTGCGCGTCGTCGAGCGCGGCACCATCGTGCTGAACCGCTTGTGGTTCGGCACGACGGATGTCTCGCCGTACTGGATGGGCCTCGATCTCGGCGAGCGCAACTTGCTCGGCCTCGGCATCGGCGTCGGTGCCGGCGTGATCTACGCGGCCGATGGCGACATCGACGGTGATCGCCCGCAGTGGGCGGCGGAGGTTCGCGCCGCGGATCCGTCGCTGCTCGGAACGCGATGGGGCGCGAACGCGGCGATCACGCTCGTGCACGGTAGCGAGGCGTATCGCGTGAAGGGCGATCCGCTCGACGTGCAGACCGCCGATCTGCGTGCGTTCCCGTATCGCCGCTTCGGTGCCCGCGCCGGCGTGACGTACGACGTGACGGCGCTCTCGCGCATCTCGGCGAGCCTGCGCGCGGAGCAGATCAACACGAACCTGCCCGTCGCGCCGACGCTGGAGCTGCCCGACGGGCGCATCGCCGCGATCGACTTGCACCTCGATCCCGGTACGAGCCGCGTCGTCACTGCGGGCTTCACGTTCGATCGCGACACGCGGCCCGATCCGATCCTCCCGCATCAAGGCGGTCGCGTCACGGTGTCGGCAGAGCTCGGCAGCTCGCTGCTCACCGGCGACTACGAGTTCGCCACGCTGTTCGCGCGCTACGAGCACTACTGGCCGCTGCTTCGCGCGAAGCACGCGATCGGCCTCAAGCTCGCGGGCGGCGTCGTCATCGGCGATGCACCGCGGTTCGATCGCATTCACATCGCCGACGTGAACCGCATGCTCACGCCGCGCGCGCTCGGCCTCGTGCTCAGCGCTGCCGAGCCGCTGAACATCCTCGGCACGCGCCCCGACAAGCCCACGTACGGCGACCTCGGTGGCAGCGCGAACCTCGAGTACGCGTTCCAGCTGTTCCGCGGCACGGGCAAGAACCGCGTGTACGGCGGCGATCTCTATTTCGGCATCGGGCTGTGGGCGCTCGGCGAGCAAGCGGATCTGCGCGCGCGCGACGCGAGCTTCGCGAACGCGATCCCGATGGACCTCTACATCGACGCGGGCATTCGCATCGACACGGACATCGGCGTGTTCGAAGTGACGCTCGCGAACGCGTTGGGGCGCCTGCGGTGATCCGGCCGGCGGTGAAATGGCTCGCCGCTGTCGTGGTCCTGTTCACGACGACCGTCGCGCTCGCCGACGACGATGACGACATCGTCGTGCAGCGCGTGCGCTTCATCGAGCGCGGCGCGATGCTGCACATCGCGGCGCCCGCAGGTCAGCCGCCCGGACCCTCGATCAACAAGCTGTTCGACCAGGCGTCGTACGAAGCGCTTCACACGGGCTTCACCGCGACGGTGATCGTGCGGATGTGGGTCTACCCGAAGGACTCGACGGACCCGGTGTCGTTCGTCGCCCTCGAGCGGCAGATCGTCTACGACATCTGGGACGAGGTCTACACGCTGAAGTTCAGCGACCCGAGCGGGCGCAAGGTGTTCAAGGAGAAGCGCAAAGCGGAGGCGTTCCGCAAGCTGACGAGCCTCGAGGACATCGCGATCGCGCGGCTCGCGAATCTCCCGTACGACAAGGTGTTCATGCTCGCCATGGAAGTGGAGCTGAACCCGGTGTCCAAAGAGACGCTCGCGCAGGTCCGGCGCTGGCTGTCGCAAGGTACCGGCGGTGGGCTCGATCGCGGTGGCGCGTTCTTTGGCTCGTTCGTGTCGGTGTTCGTCAACCCGAAGATCGCGGAGGCGGATCGCGTGCTGCGCATACGTTCGCAACCGTTTTTCAGGCCACGCCCATGACAGCTCCACGCAAACGCGTCCCGTTGCAGCTCAAGATCTCGATGCTCGCGGTCGCGATCGTGACGATTCCGCTCGTGATCGCCTATTTGCTCGTCGGGCAGATCGGCAAGACCGCAGCGAACGTCGCGTCGAGCGATGCGGCCGCACGCATCGAGGCGATGGATCGCGCGATCCTTCACTACTACGAGCTCGTCAACACGACGAAGCGCTTGCACAGCGAGATCGCCGAGCGCATCGGCAAGCGCGCCGACATCTCGTCGCTCGATCCGGACACGAACCTCGCCGCGATCATCGCCGATCCAGCGCAAGCCGGACTGCGTGCGCTCGCGCTGCTGCGCCCCGACGGAACCGTGGTGACCGAAGCGTCGCGGCCGCTGACCAGCGCGAACTGGCGCGACAAGGTCGTCGATCAGCAAGTGAACGCCGACGGCGCTGCGCTGCGATTGACGTTCGAGGTTTCGGCGTCGCTCCAGCAGGATCTTCAAGAGCTGAAGGCGGCGATCGATGGCACGCGCACCGTCGCGCAGATCAAGAGCGCGCTTCCCGAGAGCTATCAGCGCACGTTCTTGATCCTGATCGGGCTCGCGGGTGCGCTCGCCGCGGCGCTCGCGATCTTTCTCTCGACGATGATCACGCGGCGTATCGACGCGCTCGTCGCGCTCACACGCAAGGTCTCCGATGGCCAGCTCGACGCACGCGCCAACCTGCGCGGCAACGACGA
Source organism: Pseudomonadota bacterium (assembly GCA_023428295.1). Lineage (GTDB taxonomy): Bacteria > Myxococcota_A > Polyangia > Haliangiales > Haliangiaceae > JABFXX01. The sequence goes on along the minus strand of JAEYYV010000374.1, from coordinate 29,646 downwards.
GATGGCCGAGCTCGGCAGCTCGCTCGACACGATGCTCGACGACCTCGACGAGACTCGGCGCCAGGTCGAGTACCTCCAGCGCATGGGCGTGTGGCAGGACGTGGCGCGGCGATTGGCGCACGAGATCAAGAATCCGCTGACGCCGATCCAGCTCGCGGTGCAGCAATGCGTGAGCGCCTACAAGGGTGACGACGCGCGCTACAAGAAGCTCCTGAAGGACACGGGCGAGATCGTCGAGGAGGAGATCGAGGGGCTGCGGCGGCTGGTCGATACGTTCCGCACGCTCGGCGCGTTGCCCAAGGTCGAGGCGTCGCCGATCGCGCTGCGCGACGTGATCGAGGAGCTGAAGCTCGATCCCACGGTCGCAGAGCGGCTCACGCTCGACGCGCCCGCCGAGCCCGTCACGGTGCGCGCGGACAAGTTGTTATTGAAGCGCGTGCTCGCGAACCTCGTCGAGAACGGGATCCACGCGGGGCAAGAAGCGGGTACCAATGGAGACGTGACGATCAGCTGGCGAAGCGATACGCGCACGAACGTCGCGACGATCACGGTCGATGACCACGGAAAGGGCGTCGCGGAGGCAGATCGTGCGAAGATCTTCGAGCCCTACGTGACGACGAAATCCACAGGCACCGGACTCGGACTCGCGATCGCGCGCAAGATCGCCATCGAACATGGCGGCGCGCTCGCGATCGCGCCGGGCCGCGCTCCCACCGGAGGAGCGCGGTTCGTGGTTTCCTTGCCCCTCCGTGGGCCGGAGAGCTCTCTTGCGTAGCGCGACGCTCGCCGTGAGCGTCGTGTTCGCCGTCTTCCTCGGGGCGTGTCCGAAGAAGACGCCGTCGTCGACAACGCCCGAGCCTGCGGATCCGGATGCGGATGTCGTCACCCACACGTGGCTCGTCGATGCGCACCTCCGCGTGAAGGGCGCGTCGATCGCCGAGGAGGACGCGAACGGATTCCACGGCCGCACGGTCGTCATCACGCCGGACGGGTACGCGAGCCCGTGGCAGCCCGCGTGCGATCAAGCCAAGCGCGAGAAGCGACCGCGCGAGATGAACGAGCTGTTCGACGAGCTCGAGATCGAGAAGGGTGGTCCGAGCAAGGCCGCCGCGTTCGGCATGACGTCCGACCTGCTCGAGTTCCGCATGACGTGCAAGGAGCGCGGCACGCCGCTGTTCATCTGGGTGGGCGGCAAGCACGCGATGACGTGCTTCGGCGGCGCGTGCTACCTGATGAAGCGCTTCGAGGACTAGCCGCTAATACTGGCAGACGTACGCGTACGCGCCGGCTGCGCCGGTGACGACGCACGGACGATCGTCCCACGTGCCCATGCGCGCACCCTCGATGATCGCGCAGTCCTCGCCGTCGGTGCCGCCGTTGTTGGGCTCGCCGGCGCGCCAGTTGGTGTACGTGGCGGTCAGAGGGTCTGCGGCATTGTCGAGCCAGAGGAACGTGCCTTCGGTGGTGCGGTCCGTAGCGCCGATGAACGCGTCCGCGGTGCCGACGAGACCGAGCACGTGCGTGTTGGTCACCACCGACTTGATGACGGCGAGCTTCGCCGCGATGTTGGCGCACGCTGCCTCCGCTTGCGCGTACGGGAGCGGCGCCGAGAAGAAGACGAAGCACGTCCCCGTCGCAGGATCAGTGCCGCTCGCTTGGCCACCCGTGCACGGGCGCGCGTCGACCGCCATGTCCGCAGGTGCTGCATCGACCGGGAGCGTGTCGCTCGTCGCCGCGTCGAGCTGCGACTGCTGGTTGATCTGAGGATCGGCCAGCTCCGCGTGGCACGCACTGACGAGCAGCGCGAGGGCGAAGGGAAGCCGCCTCATGCCCACATTGTGCCCGAATTCGAGGCGCAACATCTACGGCGAAGATCCACGACGCGTCTGGCCTTCTCCTCACGATTGCGGTCCCGCGTTTAGTGCTAGTTTCCGCCGACATGAGTCGTCAACCACTGGTCTTCATCATGGCGGCCGGGCTGGGAACGCGGATGAAAAGCGAGACACCGAAGGTGTTGCATCGGGTCGCTGGTCGTCCGCTGTTGCACTGGGTGGTCACCGCCGCGCGCGCTGCCGGGGCAGGGCGGATCGTCGCGATCCTCGGTCACAAGCACGAGCTGGTGAAGCAATCGCTCGACGCGAGCTTTGGCGCTGGTGCGATCGATGTCGCGTTGCAGACCGAGCAGCGCGGCACCGGACACGCGGTGCAGTGCGCGATCCCGGCGGTCGCCGACGAGCCGGACGATCGCATCGTCGTGATCCTCACGGGCGACGCGCCGATGCTCGCGAGCGAACGCATCGCGCAGCTGACCAATGCATGTGCGGAGAGCCCCGCGGGGATGGCACTCCTCTCGACGGTGCCGCCGCGGCCGATGCCGTACGGACGCCTGGTGCGCGACGCGAGTGGCAAGCTCGAGCGCATCGTCGAGCACGCCGATGCGACCGAGGATCAGCGCCGCATCGCCGACACGAACGCGGGCTTCTACGCGATCCAGCTCGGCCACTTGCGCAGGGACCTCGCAGCGCTGCGCGCGGATAACGCGAAGGGCGAGCTGTACCTGACGGATCTCGTCGCGCACGCCGCAACGCGCGGGGGAGCCACGTCGATCGATGCGCCGTTCGCCGAGGTGGCGGGCATCAACGATCGCGTGGACCTCGCGGGCGTCGAGGTGGAAGCGCGCAAGAAGATCAACGAGGCGTGGATGCGCGCGGGCGTGACGATGATCGATCCCGCGAGCACGTATATCGACGCCGATGTCGGGCCGCTCGGCAAAGACGTGTGGATCGGCGCGAACGTCGCGTTGCGCGGCAAGACGTCGGTCGGCGACAACGTGCGCATCGATCAGGGCAGCGTGATCACGGATGTCGCGATCGCCGAGGGCGCGAACGTGAAGCCGTACTCCGTGCTCACGGAGAGCACCGTCGGAGCGCGCGCGCAGATCGGCCCGTTCTCGCACATGCGGCCGGGCTCGCGGCTCGACGAGGACGTGCACCTCGGCAACTTCGTCGAGACCAAGAAGACGCACATGATGGCGGGCGCCAAGGCGAACCACCTCGCCTATCTCGGCGATGCGTCGGTGGGCCAGAAGGCCAACGTCGGCGCGGGCGTGATCACGTGCAACTACGATGGCGTCGGCAAGTACAAGACGACGATCGAAGCGGGGGCATTCGTGGGGTCGGACAGCCAGCTCGTCGCGCCGGTGACGATCGGCCGCGACTCGTATGTCGGGTCCGGGACAACCGTGACGAAAGATGTACCGCGCGGGGCATTGGCGCTGACGCGCGTCAAGCAGGTGAATGTCGAGGGGTGGGCGGACCGGTTCCGCGAGGTCCAACTCAAGCGAAAGCAGAAGCTCGACGGCGAATAGCTGATACGCTCGCGGAGCGGCATGTACTGCTCGCTCGACAAGATCGATCTCGCGGCGAAGATCGACGGCCGGCCGGTCGCGATCCAGACGGATCATCGAGCGCGCGCGGAGATCGAGCGCGAGCCGGAGCTGAGCGTGTTGTTCGCGCTCGCACGCGTGCTGAACGCGCGCGATCACATGAGCGGCGAGGGCGAGCGCGACGCGGCGATCCACTACGTGGTCAGCGAGGATCCACCGGAGCTCCTGCGCGAGGCCTTGGCGGCGGTGGGCGCGACGCTCGAGTGGACCGACGATCGGCGCGAGCAGCTCGGCGAGCCGTCGGAGGAGGCGGCGTCGGAGCTCGCGGATCGCACGTTCGCGGCGCTCGCGCGCAAGACGTGTGCGCGCGTCGGGACGCGCGACCTCGGCATGGCGCTGCGCATGCTCGAGGACCAGACGTGGACCGCGCCGCCGACGCGCGCCGACGAGCGCGCCTATTGGGAGCGCGTGCTCGAGCTCGCATCGCTCGCGGGCGAGCTGCTGCGCGCGAAGCATCCCGACACGGGGCGCTGGGTGCACACGGATCGCGCCATCGTGCCGTTCGGGTTTCAGGTGTCGTCGGGAGAGAGCGCCACGGTGATGTTCCCGACGAACCGCGCGCAGCGTCTCGTCGAGGACGGTCGCGACGAGTCGCTGTTCAAGCTGCTGCTCGCCGCGCAAGAAGCGCTCGCCTCGCCGCCCGACGCGGCCACGGGTCGCCTCATGCCGTCGCTGCGTGCGCGTAACAGCGTCGAGGTGGACGACGCGATCTGGCGTCCGCTGCTCGCGGATCATCGCGCGAACGAGCTGCCGATCGTCGTGTGCGGTGTCGACGGCGAGAACACGTTCGGCATGATGCGCAAAGAAGCGCTCGGCCCGTCTCCCGACGAAGCGATGGAGCGCGCCCTCGCGAACCTCGCGGACGAGCCGGTGGAGACCGAGGAGCTGCACGCGGACGGGATGATGATCCTCGTCGTGACGGGAGGCTTCTACGCGGCGGAGAAGCTGCTCGACGAGGCGTTCATGCGCGAGCTGCACGACGAGCTCGGCGCGTACATGCTCGCCGCCGCTACGCCCGCGCGGGGCCTCTTGCTCGTCACCGACGCGGGCGACTCGACGCACCTCTCGCGCTTCTCGCAGATCGCGAAGCTTCGCTACGACGACAGCGGCGGACGCGCCATCTCGCCCGCGGTGATGCTCGTGACCGACGGCAAGGTGACCGGGTGCATCGCGGACGAGCAACCCGACACGCGCCAGCTTCGCGCGGACACGGAGCCGGGCTCGCCGCGGCGTGGGATCCTCAAGCGACTCCTCGGCCGCAAGTGAGCGCCGCACGCATCGCTCGATCGAGAGCACCTCACGCGGTCCTCGCTCTCGCAGTGCTGAACGCGTGCAAGGGCTCGCGCGAGATCGACACGACGCGCACGGCTCCTGTCGAGCTCGCAGGCTCGAACGCCGCGTCGCACGGTTCGCAGAGCGGAGCAAACGGTGGCTCGAACGGGGGATCGAACGGCGGATCGAACGGGGGATCGACGACCGATCCGTGGACGGGCCTCGCCGAGCTGCCGCGCGTCACGCCCGATCGCATCATCACGATCCCCACGCGTCCCACGCTTCCGCGCTTCACGGTGGGCGGCCCGGTGATCCGCCAGGACATCGCCGTCGTGTCGTCGTCGCAGTTCGGCTTCGCCGCCGTCGACTGGCGCCGAGGCTCCCTCGTGTGGACCAAGCCCACCGGCATCAAGGTCGCCCCGCCCGTCGTGAACGGCGACCACTTCGTGCTGATCGGGGACTGCGTCTCGCCGCCCGTCGTGCCGGACGACGAGATGCTGCTCGGCTGCCTCCGGGTCGTGACCGCTGACGGCACCGACCAGGCCTACGTCGCCATCCACGGCAAGACCGATCAGGTCGAGCCCTTCGCGGGAGCGGCGGGCGAGCAGCTCGTGTGGATCGAGTCCGGCCCGCGCGCGTCCGGCGATGGTGAATTCGCGCGATGGCGTCGCGGCGACGCGATCGTGCGCGTCGATCTGCTCTCCGGCACCGCGACTCGGGTGCGGGGCGGCGAGGCCGATACGGCAACCCCGGTCCGGAATCGGCCCCCTGTGGTCGTCGAGTACAACAAGCGCCGATGGGAGATCGAGCACATCGATGGCCGGGTGGTGGCGTTCGAGAAGGGCAAGCGATCGTGGGCCGCTCGGACCGAGGTCAATGCGCTGCTCGGGGCGGTCTGGTTGCCAGGGCAGGGGCCGATGGTCCGAATGGTGAAGATCGGCGGCTTCGGCGGATCGCCCGAGGTCCGGATTCTGGACATGGACGCGACGGGGTCGATGAACGGAACCGCGTCGTGGACTCCCGTGCCGGGGATCTCGTTGCTCGGGACGACGATCTCGCCGGTCGGCGATGCGGCGCTGGCGGTGCGACTCGATTCGTCGATCAAGCGCGACTTCATCGTGGCGTACGCCGCCAGCGCGCTCCTCATCTATGTGTTCCCGCTGCCCGAGGTGCTGCGGCCGGATCCGGTGGGCGTGGCGATCGCGCTCGACGAGCAGGGCTACTCGGAGGCGGTGGTCGCCTTCTATGACGGCGATCAGGTGGCGGTGTTGCCGAACGTGTCGGCACCTCCTACGGCGCCCGGCGCGACCACGGGTGCGTTGGAAAACGCGACACCGTAAGCGCGCGGGATCGCAGAACGAGGCGCTGGTACGGCGAGTGCTCTACGGGTCGGGCATGTCGCTCACCACGTCGCTCGCCGCGCTCACGCTCGCCACGTCTCTTGTCGCTTGCATCCAGAAGGACGAAACGCCGACCGAGCTGCGTCGCGCGATCCCGACCGCAGCCCACGTGAAGATCGAGCTCCCCGAGGGCAACGCGCGCGCGATCGGTGACCTCGCCGAGTGGTACGTCGCCACGCGCAATGTCACGCGCATGTTCAACGGCGGCTCGGCGTGGGTGTTGATCCTGGTGCACGCGATCATCCAGTACCCGGTCACCAGCGTCGACAACAACATCTACACGTGGGGCCCGTGGAGCGACGCCCTCGATCCCACCGAGTACAAGCTCGACGTCGTCGACAACCTCGACGGCACGTACTCGTATCAGCTCTCCGGTCGCAGCAAGATCGACGCGGGCTCGAGCTTCGAGGTGGTGATCGATGGCCTCGCGGATCCGCGTCTCGGTGAGGGTCAGGGCAACGGCACCTTCACGCTCGACTTCGATGCGAGCCGCCGCGTGAATCCGATCGACTCGGATCCCGACGCGCGCGGCACCATCACCGCCGGCTACGATCTCTCCGCGCGCCACCTCGATCTCGCGATCGAATCGGTCGACGACACTGGCGCGCCCGTGAGCGCGAACTACGAGTACAACCGCACGCTCGACGGCGGCGGCGACATGGTCTTCGCGATCACCGGCGACGCCGGCGGCACGTCCGCGCAGGAGCAGATCACGCTGCGCTCGCGGTGGCAGTCCAATGGCGCCGGTCGCGCCGATGCGCGCCTCCGTGGCGGTGACCTCACGTCACCCGCGATCGCATCGGAGTGCTGGAGCACGAGCTTCCGCCGCACCTACTACACGGACAACGTCGACTTCCAGCCCACGGAGGGCGCCGTCGCGGATTGCGCGTTCGGGACGGTGGACCTGCCGCCCCAGTGAATCTCGCGGGCAGTCAGCGTTGACTGTCTTAGGTTGACCGCGCTATCCACACCGTCGGAGGAAACACCGATGGCCACGATGCCCAAGGACGCGCAGGACCTGTTCGACAATCTCGTTCCCCAGGGACTCCAGCAGTACCCGGACAAGGCGCGCGAGCTCAACGCGATCTATTGCTTCAAGATCACGGGTGAGGGTGGCGGCGAGTGGACCGTCGACACGACGGCGAACCCGCCCACCTGCACGAAGGGTGATAGCGGCAAGGCGCAGTGCACGGTCGAAGTCGCGCACGACGACTTCAAGACCATGCTCTCCGATCCCAACGCCGGCATGCAGCTCTACTTCCAGGGCAAGCTCCGCGTGTCGGGCGATCCGATGCTCGCGATGAAGCTCCAGCAGCTGTTCGAGATCGCTCGCCCGAAGTGATCGCGTGATCGGTCCGTTGGCCGACGCACTCGCCGGGATCCGAGTCCTCGATCTCTCGAGGCTCTTACCCGGTCCATTTCTCACGATGGTCCTCGCCGACATGGGCGCGGACGTCGTCAAGATCGAGGACCCGCGCCTCGGCGATTACATGCGTGCGTTCCCGCCAGCCAAAGGCGGTATGAGCGGGCGCTACCTCGCCGTCAATCGCGGCAAGCGATCGATCGCGCTCGATCTCAAGGCGCCCACGGCGCGGGACGCGTTTCTCACAATGGTCGAGAAGGCCGACGTCATCGTCGAGTCGTTCCGGCCCGGCGTGATGGACAAGCTCGGGCTCTCGTACGAGACGCTCGCGGCTCGCAACCCGCGCATCGTCGTGTGCTCGATCAGCGGCTTCGGCCAGACCGGCCCGTACAAAGAGCGCGCCGGCCACGACCTCGACTACGTCGCGCTCGCGGGCGTGCTCGCGATGGGCGGCACGTCCGACGGACAGCCGTGGCTTCCAGGCGTCCAGATCGCGGACCTCGCGGGCGGCGCGCTGTGGGGCGCCACCGCAGTCCTCGGCGCGCTCGTCGGTCGCGCGCGTGCCAATCGCGGCGCTCACCTCGACATCTCGATGACCGAAGGCGCGCTCGCGCTCCTCGCCGCGGAGCTCGGCAACATGGATTGCGGCGCCACCCCCACGCGCGGCTCCGAGTCGCTCAACGGTGGGCTCGCGAGCTACGGCATCTACGCCACGAGCGATCACCGCTACCTCGCGGTGGGCGCCCTCGAGCCCAAGTTCTGGATCGCGCTCAACACCGCGATCGGCCGCAAGCCCGACGTCGCCGAGATCGTCGGCAACCCAGCCGCGCAAGCCGCGACGCGCGCCGAGCTCGCCGCCATCTTCGCCACCAAGACCGCCGCCGAGTGGACTACGCTCCTCGGCGCGCACGACTGCTGCGTCGAGGTGGTCACCGAGCTCTCCGAGCTCCCCTCGCATCCGCTGCACACCGCGCGCGAAGTGTTCTTCACGATGGAGGGCGGGCCCGGCGTCGGCCCGATCTTGCAGACGCGCACACCGCTCGGCCGTCCACGCGATCCGGCACCGCCGCCGCGCCACGGCGAGCACACGCACCAAGTGCTCGCGGAGTACGGCTTCACCGACGAGCAGATCGCCGCGCTCGCGAGATGAGCTGAGCACGCTGCGACCGATCCGAGGCGCCGAGTCGCGCGTACCACTCTCGATGCGCTGGTTCCTCGTGCTGCTGGATCCGCGCGTGGACGCCACCACGCCGCGCGAGGTGTGGCTCCGCGGGAAGAGGCTGCGCTAGAACACGCCATGCGGATCGCGCACGTCATCGCCATGATCGTCGCCACGATCGTTGCCACGATCGTTGCCTCTGGTGGCGTCGCGCGCGCGCATCAAAGCTCGATCAAGTACACCGACGTCACCGTCGACGGCGCGCGCGCGACGGTCCGCATGACGATCTCGCCGAGCGACGTCACGCAGCCCCTCGGCATGGACGAAACCGCGCGGCCCACGCTGGAAGAGGCCATGGCGCCCGCCACGCTCGATCGCGTGACCGCGTTCGTCGCGAGCTGGGTCGCCGTGCGTACACCCGACGGCGCGACGTGCGCCATCGCATCGCCGCGCGCCGCACCCGACGCCGACGCGAGGTTCATCGATGTCACGTGGGACGTCACGTGCGCGAACGCTGTCGACAGGATCGTCCTCGACTTCACGCGCTTCTTCGCGCTCGACCAACGTCACGAGGCGATCGTCAGCGTGCACGCGCCTGGGGAGAAGGTCGAGCCGACCGTCGTGCGCATCTCCGAGCCGATCCTCACGATCACGCCCGGCGAGAGCACGTCGCTGCTCGGCTGGATCCGCCACGGCATGGACCACATCTATGGCGGACTGGATCACATCGCGTTCGTGCTGGCGCTCTTGCTCGTCGTGGTCATCAAACGCGGCGCGAATCGCGTGTGGGTCGTGCGCTCGCCGATCGAGGCGATCAAGTCCACGGCGATCATCATCACCGCGTTCACGCTCGCGCACTCCGCGTCGCTGATCGCCGCATCGCTCGGCTACGTCTCGCTGCCATCGCGTTTTGTCGAGAGCATGATCGCCGCCTCGATCGTGTACACGGCGGTCGAGGACATCCTTCGCCCCGACGTGCGCTGGCGATTCGCGCTGACCATCGCGTTCGGCCTCGTTCACGGTCTCGGCTTCGCGAGCATGCTCGCCGAGCTGCTTCCGGAGGACGCCGTCATCATTCCTCTGATCACGTTCAATGTGGGCGTGGAGCTGGGGCAGCTGACGATCGTGATCGTCGCGATTCCCCTGTTGTGGATCCTCGCTCGCACCGTCGGTGCGGAGCGCTATCGCCACATCGTGGTGCCGGTCGCAGCCGTCCCGCTCGCGCTGATCGGCATCAAGTGGTTGATCGAGCGCGTGTAGGCAAACGGGGGCGTACCTGCTCCGCGACAAATGTGTACGCGTCCGCGATCCCCTTCACAGCAGGGGGGGAGCAGTCGATACTGGTCGAACATTGGCCGTCGAAGCGGAACCGCCCCCGCCTGATGAGGCTGGCAAGCCGATCATTGTCTGCGTAGACGATGACCGTACGAACTTGAACGCGCTCGGTCGCGTGCTACGGGCGCGGTGCACCGTGCTGCTCGCGTCGAACGGACTCGAGGCGCTCGAGCTCGTCCAGGCACACCCGGACGTCGCGTGTGTGCTCGCGGATCTCCGCATGCCGGGGCTCGCGGGCCCCGAGCTGCTCGCACGCGTCGCGCAGGTTCGACCGCACTGCCGCCGCGCCGTCGTCACCGGGTTCCCCGAGTCCGACGATCTGATCGCCGCCATCAATGCAGGTCACCTGCATTACGTGATCACGAAGCCGTGGAAGCTGCAGGACCTGCTCCAGGTCGTCGAGCAGCTCGTCACGACGTTCCGACTCGAGCGCGACAACCAGCGCTTGATTCACGAGCTGTCGTTCGCGAACCAAGCGCTGCGCGAGCACGAGCGCGTGCTCACCGCGCAGCTCGAGTCGCGCGGCCAGGAGATCTCGATCGCGACCGAAGCGCTCGCGCAGATGTATCACCAGCTCGACGCGCTCACGCTGCGCGACAACCTCACGGGCCTCTACACGCACCGCGCGTTTCAAGAGCGCCTGCGTGAAGAGATCGCGCGTGCGTTGCGCTACGGCCAGCCGATGTCGCTGTTGCTCGCCGACATCGACGGCTTCGCGCAGGTGAACTACGACCTCGGCTATCAGATCGGCGACGAGATCCTGCGCCGCATCTCCAGCGTGCTGCAGGAGGACGACTCGCCCGATCGCGTGCGCACGAGCGACGTGATCGCGCGCTACTCCGGCGAGGAGTTCGTGCTGCTGCTGCCCGAGACCGCCAAGGCAGGCGCGCTGACCAAAGCGGCGCGGCTCCGCGATGCGGTCGCCAGCGCGGAGATGCCCGGCGGTCGCAAGATGTCGCTATCGATCGGCGTCGCGTGCTTGCCCGACGATGCGGCGGATCCCGAGGGCCTCCTCACTGCAGCGGAGTCCGCGCTGCGCGGCGCGAAGCGTGGCGGCCCCGGTCGCGTGCAGTACTTCTCCGCGTCCGACGGCACACTACAAGGCAGCCGCTCCCCGACGCGGGCGTTCCACAAGACAGAGATCGATCGCTTCCGTCCGTACCAAGAGCGCATGCACGAGGTGACCGCGATCCTCAGTCGCGATCGCGCGCTGTCGTGTTTGCTCGTGGATCTCTCGCGTCTGCACAAGGTCGAGCTCGAGCTCGGCGTGCAGCATCACTCCGAGATCTACGATCACTGCGCCGCGGTCCTCGATCGCCTGCGCGGTGCCGTCCTCGATCCGTCGGACCTCGTGTGCCGCACGGGCGATGGTGATGGCTACCTCGTGATCCTCGCGCCGCGCCCGCCGGGTGTCCGCACGGATCTCGAATCGCTCGCACAGAACATCGAGCGCGCCGTCGAGGAATCGCTCGCGCCGATGGTCAAGGACGTGCTTCGCGAGCAGCCGCGCATCACGGTCGGCTCCGCGCGTGTCCTCGGCAACTCGCTCATCCGTCCCGAGCGCCTCGCCGCGCGCATGATCGCCGACGCGCAGGACAACACGCGTAACCTTCGCGAGCGCAAAGCGCATCGCGATCGCTCTACGCTGCAGGACATCATCCTCGGCGAGGGACTGTCGTCGGTGTACCAGCCGATCGTGGATCTCGGCACGGGCGACATCTTCGCGTACGAGGCGCTCACGCGCGGTCCGCGCGGCAGCTCGCTCGAATCGCCCGCGACGCTGTTCGCGATCGCCGACGAAGTCGATCTCACCGTCGAGCTCGATCGCGCGTGCTTCCGCGGCGCACTCCGCAACGCCAAGACGCTCGAGCCTGTGCACCGTTTGTTCGTGAACCTGTTGCCGATGTCGTTCTACGACGCGGCGTTCATCGAGGTCGAAGTCGGAAACCTCCTGTCGGCGGCCGGCCTGACCCCCGCGAACATCGTCTTCGAGATCACCGAGCGCCTCGCGATCGAGAACTTCGCGTCGTTCAAGCGCGCTCTCGCCGCCTACACCGCGATGGGCTTTGGCGTCGCGATCGACGACGTCGGTACGCGCCACTCGAACCTCGAGACGGTGATGTCGCTGCGGCCGCACTTCATCAAGATCTCGGATGTCCTCGTACGCGGCATCGCGCGCTCGACGGTCAAGCGCGAGATGTTGCGCTCGCTGCGCCATATCGCCGAGACGATCGACGCCGTGATGGTCGCGGAAGGCATCGAGCACGTGGAGGACGTGGTCGCGCTGCGCGACCTCGGCCTTCGCTATGGCCAGGGCTACTACATGGCGCGCCCGGCACCACCGTTCGTGCAGCTCGAGGACAAGGTCCGCGCCGAGCTACGCAACGTCACACCGAACCGCACGTCGGGCCCGATCTCCGTCGAGAACGACGACGACGACGACGAGGATCGCGATCTCGCGGTACCGCTCGCGCCGTCGTCGGCGAGCAAGGTGTTTGGCACCGGCTCGCAGAACGCGATTCCCAAGAACGTGTTCGGCCGCGCCGAGGACGAGATCACGAGCGACTTTCAGTTGCCCGGTGCACCGACCGAACGCTCGCGCCCGCGCGCATCCGAGCCGCCGCTGACCGAGCCGATTACCCCATGGCAGCCGCTCAGCGATGACGAGGCAACGGGTGAGGCGTTGCTCGAGAGCTTGCGCAAAGAAGGCGCGAGCGAAAACTCACCAGAAGTGGGCGCGGGACAGGGCGGACCAGGTCGACCGGGTTTAAACTGACTCGCAAGCCCTCATGGATCGTAACGCGTTCCACAAGCTCCTCGCGTTTGGCATCGAGCGAGGCGTCTCGGACATTCACTTCGAAGTCGGGTACCCGCCCCACTATCGCCTTCACGGCGAGCTCCTCGGTGCCATCAAGGTCCCGCCGCTAACCTCGCAGGACACCGAGTCGATCGCTCGGATGATCCTCGAGGATCGCAACATCACGGTCGACTTCACGCGCCGCTTCGCCGAGATCGACGTCTCGTACTCGCTCGCGCAGCGCGGTCGCTTCCGTGCGTCGATCTTCCGCCAGCGCGGTGCGGTCGGCATCGTGATGCGACTCATCCCGATCCAAGTGCTGTCCATCGAGCAGCTCAACCTGCCGCCGGTGCTCGCCGAGATCGCCGATTCGCGTCGCGGCCTCGTGCTGATCACGGGCGCTACGGGCAACGGCAAGACCACGTCGATGGCCGCGATGCTGCGCTACATCAACGAGACGCGGCACGCGCACATCGTCACGATCGAAGATCCGATCGAGTTCATCCACGAGCCGCAGAAGTGCATGACCATCCAGCGCGAGGTCGGCGCGGACACCGAGTCGTTCCGCGACGCGATGACTGCGGCGATGCGCCAGGATCCAGACGTGATCATGGTCGGCGAGATCCGCGATCGCGAGACCGCCGCCATTTGCCTCAAAGCGGCCGAAACGGGCCACTTGGTGATGTCGGCGCTCCACACGCCCGACGCGGTGGGCACCATCCAGCGCATCGTTGGCTTGTTCGAGACCGACGCGCAGGACGTGATTCGCGATCGCCTCGGCGACTGTCTGCAGGCCATCGTCTCGTTGCGCTTGCTCGCGAGCAAGGACGGTCGTCGCCGGCTTCCTGCCGTCGAGATCCTTCGTGTCACGCGAACGATTCGCGAGTGCGTGCGCGCGGGGCGGTTGACGGATATCCCCGAGCTGATTCGCAAGGGACGCGATCTGTACTCGATGCAGCTCTTCGATCAGCACCTGATCGATCTCGTGAACAGCGGTCTCATCTCGATGGAGACGGCGATCTACGCGAGCTCGAATCCTGAAGAATTCGAACGCGCGCTTCGCGTCGAGTAGAGCCCCGAAACGAACACAGCCCCGGTACGCGACCGGGGCTCTTTCGTCACCGCCGAGTGGAAGCGACTTAGCGCGGGCCGCCTGGACGGAACGGCGTGGGCTTCTTGGGAGCCGGCGTCGTGGCCTTGGGCGGCGGGTTCGACGGCGCGGGACGCGCGCCACCCGTGTTGTTGGAGGGACCGCGCTCGTTCGTCGTCGAAGAAGCGCCACGCTCGGGCAAACGCGTTCCGCTCGGCGGAGGCGTCGTCGTTCCACCTTGCGGGCGCGGGTTGCTGATCGTGCCGTTGCGCGGCGGCGGTTGCGCCGTGCCCGTCGTACCCGATCCGCGCGGAGGCGGTCCTGGAGGCGTGCTCGGACCTGGCGGCGTGCGCGGACCGCGATCGTTCACGCCGTTCGTGGGGCCGGTCTCGGGGAGACGCGTGCCACCGACGGGCGGCGGCGTGCGCGGACCCGGATCGTTGCCGTGGTCCATGCCGCCGTGCTCGGGCAGGCGCGTTCCACCAACAGCCGGCGGCGGGCGATCGCCACCGACGGGCGGCGGGCGCGTGCCGCCACCGTTGTTTCCACCGACGGGCGGCGGGCGCGTGCCGCCCTGATAGCCACCACCGGTGTTTCCACCGACCGGCGGCGGACGCGTTCCGCCTTGGTAGCCACCACCGTTGGTCGGATAGACCGAGCCACCACCAACGGGCGGCGGCGTGCGCTGACCACGCGGCGGAACGACGACGGTCGGGCGACCATCGCGGTGATCGCGAACATCCCAGCCGCGCGGCGCGCGATCACGCGATGTCCAATAGCCCGGCGTGTACACGTACGAGCTACCCGAGTAGTCGTAGTAGGGCTGCACGTAGACGTAGTTGTCTTGGCCGCGCTCCCAGCGTCCGGCGATCCAGACCCACTCGTACGAGTTCCAGTGCCAGTAGCCGTCGATCCACGCGTAGCCGTAGCCCGGCGACACGGTCATCGTTTCGTACAACGGCTCGGGCGGCATGCTCGAGACGCTGAACTGCGAAGGAGCTCCGACGGAGACACTCGCGGTTGCACCGTAGCTCGGGCCGTAGCCGTACCCGGAGTTCATGGGTCGGGTCTCGCGAACGACACATGCTTGTGTCGCGAGGACGAGGCCGAGGGCGCCGATCATTCGAGCAAAGGTTCGCATTAGTGCCTCCTAAGGCTTCAATTCGACTGTGAAGCCACCCAAAGCCTTCACAGCATATTCGACGGTAACGGTTGCCACAAGTTGCAAGGGGGAGGCCATCGCAGTACCTACATCGGGTAGCTGTGGGTCTCGCACTAACATCGCGACGTTCGACGGTAGCCGCCGTTGCCAGTGCTTTGGCGGCGATGGCCGTCGCTGCAGCTGTTGCAGGCCGTAGTTGCCGAGTTTCACAGCCCGGGCCCGAGGTCGCTGCACGCGAGATGATGCAAGCCGCGAAGACGGGCGATCGTGAAGCGGTGTTCTCGCTGCTGTCACCCGCCACACGTGAACGGCTCGAGGCGGAGGCAAAACGCGCGACCGATCTGGTAGGTGCGGCTCGTCGCTACACGGCCAAAGATCTTCTCAGCATCGGCAGCTCGGAGGGCGTCGCAGCGCCGACCGACATCACGGTGGTCGAGGAGCGCGGCGATCGCGCGGTGGTCGAGGTCGTGTCGCCAACCGGTCGTTCGCGCATGGATCTGATCAAGGTCGAGGGCCGCTGGAAGATCGACCTGCCCTCGTACGGCAACCTGTAGGCTGCGGCATCCGATCGTCGCAGTGGATCGTCGCGCAGCGCGAGTGTTACGACACGCGCATGCGTACGACGCTCCCGCTCGCTCTCCTCTTCGCATCTGCTTGTGGTAGCTCGTCTCCACCGACGATGTTGCCTGTCGATCCACCGTCGCAAGCCGTCACCGAGCCCGCGCCGTCCACGCCAGCGTCCGCCGTGCCCGAGCACGCGTGGCCCCAGACGAGGAAGGACGCGATCGTCGACACGATCTATGGCAAGCAGGTCGCCGATCCATACCGCTGGCTCGAGGACGAGAAGAGCCCCGAGGTGCAGGCGTGGATGTCCGAGCAGGACGCGTATGCGCGCGCCGAGCTCGCAAAGGCGCCGGGACGCGAAGAGCTCGCGGCGCGTCTGAAGGAGCTCTTCTACTACGACTCGATCAGCGCGCCCGCGCATCGCAAAGGCCGCTACTTCTACACGCGCAAGCACGCGAACAAAGAGAAGTCGGTCGTCTACTGGAAGCAGGGCGAGAAGGGCGACGAGAAGGTGCTCTTCGATCCCAACACGTGGAGCACCGACGGCAAGAAGGGCCTCGGCGGGTGGGTGCCGAGCTGGGACGGAAAGCTCGTCGCGTACGCGATCAAAGAGAACAACTCCGACGAGACCACGACGCACATCATCGACGTCGCGACCGGCAAGAACCTTCCCGACACGATCGCGGGCACCAAGTATGGCGGCGCGTCGTGGACGCCCGACGGTAAGGGCTTCTATTACACGTGGGTTCCGCCGGTCGGCAGCAAGGTCGGCGGGCGCGACGTCACGATCGCAGAGCGCCCGGGCTTCGCCGAGGTTCGCTTCCACAAGCTCGGCGACGACGCGGAGAAGGACGCGGTCGTCCATCCCGCGACGGGGAGCGCGAAGACGTTCATCGGTGGCTACATCTCCAAGGACGGCCACTGGCTGATCGTGAGGATCTCGCACGGCTGGAACTCCACCGACGTGTTCATCAAGGACGCGCGCAAGAAGGACGCGCCGTTCACGCCGATCGTGAAGGGCGTCGACGCGCTGTTCGATGTCGACGTGTGGAAGGACCAGCTCTACATCACGACCAACGACGGAGCGCCGCGCTACCGCGTGTTCAAGACGCCCGCGACCAAGCTCGATCGCGCCGCATGGAAAGAGATCATCCCGCAGGGCGACGCCACGCTGCAGAACGTGAGCGTCGTCGGCGGTCAGCTCGTCGCGACGTATCTGCGCAACGCCGCGAGCGAGGTCGAGGTCCGCACGCTCGAGGGCAAGCTCGTTCGCAAGATCGCGCTGCCGCCGCTCGGCACGTCCGGTGGCGTCGCCGGTCAGCCCGACGAGGACACGGGCTACTTCGGCTACTCGTCGTTCACCGAGCCGAGCGTCATCTACAAGACGTCGATCAAGACCGGCAAGGTCGACGAGTGGGCGCGCATCAAGCTCCCCATCGACACGTCGCAGCTCGAGGCGCAGCAGGTGTTCTACCCGTCGAAGGACGGCACCAAGATCTCGATGTTCATCCTCTCGAAGAAGGGCACGCCGCGCGACGGCACCGCGCCGACGATCCTGTACGGCTACGGCGGCTTCAACGTGAACATGACGCCGGCCTTCGCGTCGTCGCGCGCCGTGTGGCTCGAGCGCGGCGGCGTCTACGCCATTCCCAACCTGCGCGGCGGCGGCGAGTACGGCGAGGAGTGGCACCGCGCCGGCATGCTGCTGAACAAGCAGAACGTGTTCGACGACTTCATCGGCGCGGCGGAGTACCTCATCCAGGAGAAGTGGACCTCGCCCGAGCATCTCGCGATCAGCGGCGGCTCCAACGGTGGTCTGCTCACCGGCGCCGCTGTCACGCAGCGCCCCGAGCTGTTCAAGGCGGTCATCATCGCGGTGCCGCTCCTCGACATGATCCGCTTCCACCTCTCGGGCTCCGGCAAGACGTGGGTGCCCGAGTACGGCAGCGCCGAGGATCCCGAGCAGTTCGCCGCGATCTGGGCGTACTCGCCGTATCGCCGCGCCGTCGACGAAGGCCCGCGCGCGTACCCGGCGGTGCTGCTCGACTCGGCGGATCACGACGACCGCGTCGATCCGATGCACGCGCGCAAGCTCGCCGCGCAGCTGCAGGCCGTGCAGACCGGCAGCGCGCCGATCTTGCTCCGCATCGAGAAGAACGCCGGTCACGGCGGCGCGGATATGGTGAAGCAGCAGGTCGAGCGCACGACCGATCAGCTCGCGTGGCTCGAGTCGCTGCTGAAGTAGCTAGCGCGATGCGCGGCCCTCGATGAGGTCGCGCTTCTTCGCGAGCTCGTTCGCGACGTGCTCGGTGACGGCGCGGATGCGAGCCGCGCCGCGCAGGTCGGCGTGGGTGAGGACCCACAAGTCGATCGCCATCTCGTCGATCACGCCGCGCACGCGTCGAAGGCCGGCGTGCGTGTCGCCGACGAAGCAGGGAAGGGCGACCACGCCAAAGCCCGCGGCGGCGGCGTAGAGCAGTGACATGAACGTGTCGCACCGGATCACCGGCGGCACCTCGATGTTCGTGGCGATCCACGCGGCGACCGACGTGCCGGCGAGGTTGTCGTCCGGTGTGATCCACGCGTGGTGATCGAGCGCGCGGCGCGCGGGGTTCTTCGCGAGGTAGCGGGGCGATGCGTACAGCGCGTAGGCGACGGTGGCGCAGCGGCGACCGACGAGCGTGGGCGGCGGCGTCTTCGTCGGGCGCACGGCGATATCCGCGACGCGCTTCGAGAGGTTCACCATCTGGATCTGCGTGGACAGCTCCAGCTGGATCCCCGCGTGCTCCTCCGAGAACGCCGCGAGGATCGGCAGAAGCAGCGACGCCGCGAGCGTGTCGGTCGTGGTCACGCGCACGTTGCCCGTGAGCCGGAGGTCGCGGCCCGCGACCGTGCGCTCGATGCTGTCGACGGTCTCGGCCATCGCCCGCGCCGCGGCGGCGATCTCTTCGCCCGCAGCGGTCAGCGTGTAGCCGGACGGCGAGCGCGCGAAGAGCTTCATGCCGAGCGACTTCTCGAACGCGCTCACGCGGCGGAGCACCGTGGTGTGGTTCACGCCAAGTGACTTCGCCGCCTTGGCGAGGGACCCAGCGTCCGCGACCGCGAGAACGTGCTGCAGATCCGTCCAAGCGAGGCTGTGCATTCATGCAGGAGCATAGTGCGAAACCACCGACTACTGTTGCGCGTTCGCAGGAGCCACTGTCGAGCGATGCAGAAGCTCGCCAACAAACTCACGCCATACGCCCCGACTGCGCTGCGCGTCGCGCTCGGCCTGGTGTTCCTCCTCCACGCGTACATGAAGCTGTTCGTCTACACGCTGCCAGGTACGTCGGCGTTCTTCGTCGCGCACGGGTTTCCCGGGTGGATGGCGATCCCGGTGTTCCTCGCGGAGGCCGCGGGCGGCGTGATGCTGATCGCGGGACTCGGCACGCGCTGGGTCGCCGCTGCGCTCATGCCCATCATGCTCGGTGCGATCAAGCCGCACCTCGCCAACGGCGCGGCGTTCGACAACCCGGGCGGCGGCTACGAAGTTCCGATGCTGATGTTCGTTCTGCTCGGCGTGCAGGTGGTGCTCGGCGCCGGCGCATGGGCGATCGACAATGTGATCGGCGCACGCACGGGAAGGAATGTCGAGCGCCGCTCTGTTATGACCGCAGCATGAAGCTCTCGCTCCTGGTCGCACTGCTCGCCGTGTGTGCGGGTTGCCCTGGCGGCAACACGGGAAAGCAGCGGCCGTACGAGAAGCCCGACGTGGCTGCCTTGCTCGAGCGCCTCGCGAAGCTCCGCGAGGCGCGCACGTCGTTTTCGGGCGAGAGCAAGATGGACTACTGGCTCGGCGACCAGCGCATGAAGGGCGACGTGCTCGTCATGGGGACCAAGGGCAAGAAGGTGCGGTTCAACGCGCTCTCGCCTGCGGGCGGCGACGTGCTCCTCGACATGGCGTGCGGCGGAACGAACTTCGCGTACGTCGACAAGCAGAACAACTGCCAGCTCTCCGGTCCGTGCGATCGCAGCTCCATCGCCACGATGTTGCGCATCGAGCTCGACCCCGAGGACTTCTTGCACCTCGCGCTCGGAACGCCCCCGCTCCTCGACGGCGCGAAGGGCGAGAGCGAGTGGGACGGCAGCTTCGAGAAGGTCACGCTGACGTCGGCGGCGGGCACGCAGACGCTGCGGCTCGATCTGCGCGAGGGGCGCCTCGACGTGATCGAGAGCGAGATGAAGGACGCGGGCGGCAACGTGCTGTGGTCGGTCAAGAACGCCGAGTTCGAGAGCTCGCCCGATGCCAACGAGGGCGACCATCGCTTGCCTACGAAAACGCAGTTCAAGTCGCCCAAGCAGAAGGCCGACCTGGTCGTCGAGTGGGGCCAACGAACGATCAATCCCACGATCGATGACGCGAAGTTCGTCGTGACGGTCCCGGACGGCCTTCCTCGCTGCGGCGCGAAATAGTACGTTCCGGCGGATGTCGTCCTCGCTCGCCGGTGTGTTGCTCGGGCTCGCTGTTGGCCTGCGCCACGCCTTCGAGCCGGATCACCTGACAGCGGTCGCCACGCTCGCCACGGAGACGCGCGACGCCAAACGGGGCGCGATGCTCGGCGCGATGTGGGGACTCGGCCACACGATCTCGCTCGTGCTGGTCGGCATCGTGTTGATCGCGATCGGCGCAGCGCTCCCCGAGCGGCTCTCCGCGTGGTTCGAGCTCGGCGTGTGCGCGATGCTCGTGTTCCTCGGCGTGCGCGCGATCCTGCAGTCGCGCAAGCTCGGCGCCGTTGGCCCCGTACACGCGCACGCTCACGGCGGCGAGATGCACACGCACGCCGGCGCGGATGCCCACCTTCATATCGGCCGCGGCGTGTTCGCGCTGCGCCCGCTCGCCGTCGGCTTGGTCCACGGTCTCGCTGGATCGGGTGCGCTCACCGCGCTCGTGTTCGCGGAGCTTCCGTCGACGAGCGCGCGCCTCGGGTACATCACGCTGTTCGGTGTGGGCTCGATCGCTGGCATGGCCGCGGCGTCGGCCATCGTCGGCGTCTCGCTGCGCGCCATGGAGCACGCTCGTCGAGGGATCACCGTCGCAGCGGGTGTCATCTCGATCGGCCTCGGCATCGCGTGGTCGTTGCCCCTGTGGTCGATCGCGTAACCGTGCGGGGGACAACGCGTACGGGCGCTCGATCCGCGACGCGGGGTCGGTCGTAGTATGTGTGCGCCATGAGGAGGACATACGCAGCGCTCCTGTGCTTCGTCTGGCTCCTCGGCGTCGAGGTCCTACCGAACCTCCACCTCGCCGGTCACGACGAGAAGCCGCACACGCACTCGGTCGACGGCACGATCATCACGGTCTCGTTCGACGCGGTGGCGCATAGCCACGACGGGGTCGTACACTCGCACGCGGCCAAGAAGCGCACGGCGCGCGGCGTGCTCGCGATCGACGTCGCGCCGGATTCGCACGCGGCGCAGGGCCTGGCGCACCACGCGGCGGCGCTCCTCTCGTCGCCGCTACCGATCGTCGATGTCGTTCGCATCGATCGCGTCGATACGCACGACGAGCATCGAGAGACAGGTCGCGCAGCGTTCGCGCCGAGCGCGACGCGCGACGCACGTGGACCGCCGAGCGCGTAGCTCGCTCGCTCCGCTCACGTCACTCGCGTTCGCTGCGCTGCAGCGCGCGTCTCTCTTTGCTCACGAGGGCTCATGCTCGTCGCATTGCTCGACATCTTTGCACTCATGCACGATCCGCCTCCGCTCCTCGATCCGGAGCCGGCCCCCACCAGCGCACCCGGAATCTCCGACGAGGAGCTGGCCACGCTCGCCGCGGCATCCGCCGACGAGGTCATCGAGGTCACGAGCGACGTTCCGGCCGAGTCCGCGTCGTCGGTGCACCTCGGTCGCAGCGTCCTGCGCTATCGACTTCGCACGCAGCCGTCGGACCTCATGCGCCAAGTACCGGGCCTCGGGGTCTCGCAGCACGCGGGCGGTGGCAAAGCGGACCAGTACTTCATTCGCGGCTTCGACGCCGATCACGGGACCGACGTCGCGATCTTCGCGGACGGCGTTCCGGTCAACCTCACGTCACATGGCCACGGCCAGGGCTACGCGGACTCGCACTGGATGATCCCCGAGACGATCCAGTCCGTCGACATGCACAAGGGGCCCTACGCCGCGCGCTACGGCGACTTCTACACGGCGGGCGCACTCGAAATGCGCACGATCGACAGCGTGGAAGAGGGCCCGACGATCTGGGTCGCGAGCGGTGCACCGCTGTCGAGGACGTCGCGCTTCGAGCGCTTCGATCGCAGGCTCGTCGGCATGGCGAGCCCGCGCCTGCGCAAAAAACCCGACGACAAGTCGCTCGTCGCGTTGCAGATCGCGGAGAACGACGGACCGTTCGTCAACGCGCAGGACTTTCGCCAAGGCAACGCGCTCCTCAAGTGGCGCGGCAACGTGGGGCCCGGCGAGCTGCGGCTCGCGGGCACCTGGTACCACGGCCGGTGGAACCAGTCGGGGCAGCTCCCCGAGCAGGAGATCGCGGCGGGACGCGTGGATCGGTTTGGCTCGCTCGATCCGACCGAGGGCGGCATCGCGTCGCGCTCGTCGCTGTCGGCGGGCTACACGATCCGCGACGAGAAGAAGCGATCGACGATCCGCGTGAACGGCTACGGCGTGAAGAACGACCTCGAGCTGTACTCGAACTTCACGCTGTTCGCGCGCGACACCGAGAACGGCGATCAGATCGGGCAGACCGACGATCGCTGGTTATTCGGCGTGGACGCCACGTACGAGAAGTGGACGACGATCGGCAGTGCGCAGGCGCTGATCACCTCGGGCGTGCAGCTGCGCTCGGACGACGTGGAGACGAGCTTGTTCCACGCGGCCAAGCGCGAGCGCCTCGCGATGTGCTTTGGCGAGAGCGCTAACCCGTGCAACCACACCCGCAACGGCATCCGCACGCTCTCGGCGTACGCCGAAGCCGATGTCGTTCCGGTCGCGTGGCTCCACGTGCGCCCGGGGCTGCGTGTCGACGGCTTTCGCTGGGACGTGGAGGATCTCGATCCCGAGACGACGAATGACCCGATGACAACGACCGCCGGCTCGGCGACCGCGGCGATCGTCAGCCCGAAGCTCTCGCTCGAGATGCACGCGAGCGAGCAGGTGACGTTCTTCGCCAACAGCGGCTTCGGCTTTCACTCCAACGACGCGCGCTCCGCGGTGAAGGATGGCTCGCAGGCGCTCGCCCGCGCGATCGGCGCCGAGGGCGGCGTGCGCGTGAAGCCGGCCGAGCGTGCGCGCGTGTCCGCGGACGTCTGGTATCTGCACCTCTCGTCGGAGCAGGTGTGGAGCGGCGACGCGGGCGGCACCGAGCCGTCCGATCCGACGCGACGCTTCGGTCTGGATCTCGAGGGCTCGATCGACGCGACGCCGTGGCTGTCGATCGACGCGAACGTCACGTGGGCAAAGTCCACGCTCGTCGCGAATCAGGGCAACGGCGGCGCACTCGCACTCGCGCCGCGGTGGATGGGCTCGGGCGGCGTGTCCGTTCACGACAGGCGCGGCTTTGTCTCGCTGCGCACGCGCGGCATCGCGGATCGCGTCGGCAACGACGACGGCTCGCTGACCGCGAAGGGCTACCTGCTCGTCGATGTCGTCGCCGGCAAGAAGCTCGGTAGGTTCGATCTCGAGCTGACGATCGCGAACCTGCTCGACACCGATTGGCGCGAGGCGCAGTTCGCGGAGGAGTCGCGCGTGACGCCGACGTCGATGCCCGTCGAGCAGATGCACTTCAC
Source organism: Pseudomonadota bacterium (assembly GCA_023428295.1). GTDB lineage: Bacteria > Myxococcota_A > Polyangia > Haliangiales > Haliangiaceae > JABFXX01. The sequence goes on along the minus strand of JAEYYV010000374.1, from coordinate 6,278 downwards.
GCCGGGGATGCCGCTCACCGCGACGCTGAAGGCCGCGTATACGTTTTGATCGCGTAGACGATGGCGCCGGCGATCGCGAGGGCAGCACCGGCGAGCGTGGAGCGCAACGGCAGCGAGACGCTGATCGCGACGCAGCCCGCCACGCCGACCGCCGCGAACGCGGGGGACCAGCGACGCTCCTGCGTCGATAGCGTGAGCGCGCACGTGTTGGCGATCGCGTAGTACAGGAGCACCGCGAACGACGAGAAGCCGATCGCGTCGCGGAGATCGGCGAGCATCACGGCGCTCGCGACGATCACACCGACGGCGAGCTCCGCGCGATGCGGCACGGCGAAGCGCGGATGCACCGCCGCGAGCGCGCGCGGCAGGTCGCGGTTGCTCGCCATCGCGAACGCCGTGCGGCTCACGCCCGCGATCAGCGAGAGCAGCGAGCCGAGCGCAGCGATCGCGGCACCGACGGCAACGACGCGCGGATCTGCGACGAGGGCGAGCGGTGTGGGCGATGCGGCGAGCACGTCCGCGCCGAGCGTCGCGAGGAGCGTCGCGCCGACGATGGCGTACACGACGAGCGCGATCGCGAGAGCGATCGGAATCGCGCGCGGGATCGTACGCTCGGGCCGCTCGACCTCCTCGCCGAGCGTGGCGATGCGCGCGTAGCCCGCAAACGCGAAGAACAGAAAGCCCGCGCCTTGCAGCAAGCTCGCAGCGCCGTCGGGGACGAAGCTCACGCGCGTGAGGTCCGGCGACTCCGCGCTCGCCACGACGATCCCCAGCACGACGAGCACGCCCGCGAGCAGCGCCTTGGTCAGGAGCGCCGTCTTCTTCACGCCCGCGTAGTTCACGGCGACGAGCGCGAGGACCGCCGCGACCGCGAGCGGACGCGCGGAGGCGGGCGCGACATAGCTGCCGAACGCGAGCGCCATCGCCGCGCAGCTGGCGAGCTTGCCGATCACGAACATCCAGCCGGCGACAAAGCCCCAGAACGGACCCAGTCGCTCGCGCGCGTAGACATACGTCCCGCCCGACGCGGGATACATCGCGGCGAGCTGCGCCGACGACAGCGCGTTGCACAGCGCCACGATGCCCGCGAGCGCGAGCGCGACGAGCACGCTCGATCCCGCCGCGCGCGTGGCCGGACCGAACGCGACAAACACGCCCGCGCCGATCATCGAGCCGAGACCGATCGCGATCGCGTCGGCGGTGTCGAGGCGACGTGCGAGCCGATCCGTCACGGGACTCATACAACCACGGCTGGCGCTCCAGGTGAGCTAGACCTCGATGCCGTCGCGCGCGAGCTCGGCCGACGTCGCTTCCGTCGCGAGCGTGCCCGCGGGCGCCTGATACCAACCCGGGTCGGTGTTGCCGGCGAGCTTGTCGCGCACCTTGAGGACCGAGAACATGCCGCCCATGTCGATCACGCCGTGCGGTCCTTTGCCCGGCAGCATCGAGATCGAGTTCTGCGGCTGCTCCATTTGCATCGTGGCCATCTCCGCCATGCCCGACGCGCCCATCACCATGTAGCCCGGCGCGCTGCGGCCGAGCTTGTCGTCGAGCCCGCGCGTGTCGACGCCGATCATGTTCCCGATGTCGTGGCCCATCTGGTTCATCACGTGATGGGTCATGTGGCAGTGCAGCGGCCAATCGCCCGGGTTGTCGGCGATGAACTCGACGGTGCGCGTGGTGCCCACGGGAACGAGGATCGTCGTCTCGGGGAGGCGCGCCGCAGCGGGTACGGGACCACCGTCGGTGGCGACGAGCGTGAACGCGTGGCCGTGCAAGTGGATCGGGTGGTGATCCATCGGGCCGAGGTTCGCGAAGCGAAGGCGAACGAGGTCGCCTCTCTGCGCGAGCAGTGGCTCCGTCGCGGGAAACGACTTGCCGTTGAACGTGAGCTGGTTGAAGTCGTTCATCGCGAGCGGATCCGGTCGGCGCGTACCGATCGGAATCTTCATCTCGTGCGCCATCAGCGCGTAGTCGCGAACGCGTCGTGCTTCGGTCGCGCGCGGATGCACCACGATCATGCCCATCATGCCGAGCGCGATCTGCGTCATCTCGTCGGCGTGCGGGTGGTACATGAACGTTCCCGCGCGATCGAGCGTGAACTCGTAGCGGAACGTCATGCCCGGCATGATCGCCTTCTGCGTGAGCCCGGCGACGCCGTCCATGCCGTTCGGAACGAACAGCCCGTGCCAGTGAACGCTCGTGAGCTCGGGCAGCTTGTTCGTGACGTAGATGCGAACGCGATCACCGACGGTGCCTTCGATGACCGGCCCCGGCGTCGAGCCGTTGTAGCCCCACGCTTCGATCGTGAGACCCGGCGCGATCGTGTGCGTGACGGGCTCGCACACGAGGTGGAACACTTTGACGCCGTCGACGACCTTCCAGTCCGCGATCGAGCCATTGGGTGCGATCACGCGAGACGGCTTGGTTCCCGTCGCAGGCTTGGGCGTCTGTGGCGGAGGCGGCGCTGGGGGCGGTGGTGACGTGGGGTGAACGTGTTGCGCGGACGCGTCCTTCGCGAACAGGGAAGCACCGGCGAGCAAGCTGCCGGACAGGATGGTGCGGCGAGAGATCGTCATCTAGTGTCTCGAGTGCGCGCGCGACGGCGTGCGCGCCGGTTCGGCGGGGTCGGTGGTGATGTCGAGCGACACGCCACGCTGCAGCGCTGTCACCGCCGACATCGCGTTCCAGAAGCGACGAAGTGCATCGACCTGCATCGACTCGGCGTCGGCGAGCTCGCGTCGCGCGAGCATGAGCGCGAACGGGTCCGCGTCCATGGCGTTGTAGTGCTTGACGGTCTCGTCGAGGATCTGCGAGCGCAACGGGATGATGACGTCGGCGATGTGCCGCGCTTCCTGATATGCGGCCAACGCGCTGATGCGCGCCGAGCGTGCGTTCGCGCGAAGCTCGACCGCATCGGCGGTGAGCAAGTGCTCCGCGCGATCGATCGCCGCGTTCGCCTTGGCCCGCTCGCCGCTCCTCCAATCGAACAGCGGAATCGCGATCCCCACGACGGGGCCCACACTCGTGCCTTCTCCTTCGTCATGCACGCTGACGCCGACGCCGAGCTCGGGCAGCACGGTGCGCAGACGAACATCGGCCGCGTGATTCTCCGCCGCGTCACGCCGTGCGCGCCCGGCGGCGAGCTCGAGGCTCGCGGTGACCGCGTCGGCTTCGAGCGAATCGATCGACGGAGCCGTCGCCGGAAGTGCGGCGAGCGCGCCGGTGGCGGTCCACTTCGTGTCGTCGCCGCTGAGGCCGAGAAGCGCGTTGAGCGACTCGCGCCGCATCTCGGCGGTGGCCTCCGCGCGCGCGACGGTGATGCGCGCTTGCTCGCGTGCATCGCGATCGCGAGCTTGCGCGAGCGCCGTGGTGTTTCCCGCCGCGTACATGCGCTCGCGCAGAAGCGCCGCGGCATCGGCAGCGTCGAACTGCGCGCGGCGATTTGCGAGGTCCGCTTGCGCGGCGAGCAGGTCGGTGAACGCCCTGTCGACCCGCGCTGCGAGTCGTAGTGTGGCAGCCGCGGCGTTCGCGCGCGCGGCCTCGATATCCGCCTTGGCCGCCGCACGCCGCCGGGGCGCACTGATGAGTCCGATGACGTTCTGGATCACGTCGAGCTCGTACTCGCGATGATCTCCGAAGCGCATCGATCCGTGCAGCTCGACGGGGCCGAGGGAGAGCGCCGCGCCGAGCTCTCCGCCTGCGATGCCGAGCTCGTCGAACGCGGCGGCGAGCCGAGCGTTGTTGGCGATGGCGATCTTGATCGCTGCCGCACGATCGAGAGGCTTCTCGAGCAGTGTTCCGAGCAGCTCGCGAGCGTTCCCCGTCGTACCGCCGAGCCGCTGCTCGACGAGTGCATCGACCGGCGAACGCAGCTCGCTCCGCGACGGCGCGCAACCGACGAGGACGAACGCGAGAGCAGCAGCGCGAATCACGGGTGGTGATGGTGGTGATGTGTGGCCGGCTTCTTGTCGGCGGGCTTCGGGACGTCGGGGTACGCGACGACACCTGCACGCAAGCTCGCGGGCGCCGGTGCGATCCGCCCTGTCGGCGCCGTCGATGTCGCGGGGTGATTCGCCGCGAGCGGCGACGGCGACGCCGCGCAACCCACGCAGATGATCGGAGCGATGATCCAGATCTTCCTCATGACCTCTCACACCTCCTACGACGCAGAGGGCGCGAGCGCATTACATCTTGCACGAGCTCGCGCCTGCGAGATGTCCTCCGTGCATGCGCAGCTCGTCGCCGACCTCGGCGTTCGTCGCAGGCGCGATGGGCGTGAACGTGACGCGCACGCCGCCCTCGATGTCGGCGGCCGTTGCGGTGGACGTGGGAGAGAACATCATGCCGAGAGAATCCGACGCGCCCGAGCGATCGTTGTGCATGGCCGCGAGCGCTTGGCCGCGCGTGCGAACCTGCGCGACATCTCCCGTCGTGACGAACACGAACGCGGGTCCCTCCGCGGCGTCCTCGACGCTGATGCTCGTCCCGGGCACGAGCAGCGGACACGACGGATCGTCGCTCGCCGGTGCAGACCCCGTGGGCTCGGCCGTCGGAGGTTTTGCCGGCGCGCTGCATGCACCGACGAGAAGACCAGCAAGAAGGAAGAAGCGGGTCACGGGGCCTCTATAGCATCGCTCGGGGCACCCGCTATTTCGGGCTGGCCGAATATCCAGCGTCATCGATCGCCGCGACGAGCGTCTCGACGGGGCCGTCATGAACAACTTTCGCCGAATTCTCGGCCAAGCTCACCTCTACCGCCGAGACCCCGGGCACGCTGCGCAGGGCCTTGTCGACGTGTTTGACGCAGCCATTGCAGGTCATTCCGGACACGGCCAAGGTGGTGATCACGAAGCGCAACCTAGCATGCACTCCGCGATGACCACCGTCGATCTTCCCGTCCTCGGGATGACCTGCGCCGCCTGCGTGCGTCGCGTCGAGAAAGCGGTCGCGTCCGTGCCCGGCGTCGCGAGCGCCGACGTGAACCTCGCGCTCTCTCGTGCACGCGTCGAGCTCGATCCCGCCTCGATCGAGCGCGCGGTCGCCGCGATCCGCGATGCAGGTTACGAAGTTCCCGCGGACGTCCTCGACGCCGCGTCCACCGGCGCATCGCGACTCGCCGCGATCGAAGACGCCGCGCGCGAAGACACGCAACGTTTGCGCCGCGACGCAACGCTGGCGCTCGTGCTGACGGTGCCGCTCCTCGTGATCGCCATGTCGCACGCGCTGACCGGCGTCGCCACGGTGACCGCGCAGCTCGTGCTCGGCACGCTCGTCGTGATCATCCCGGGCCGCCGCTACTTCCGCGCGGGGCTCGCGGCCGTGCGTCACAAGAGCCCCGACATGAACACGCTCATCGCCCTCGGCGCGGGCGCCGCGTGGCTGTCGTCGACGGTGACGGCCGTGCGCTGGCTCTCGTCGGAAAGCCACCACCACATGCCGCCTCTCTACTTCGAAGCCGCGGCCGCGATCATCGGCTTCGTGATGGTGGGCAAGCTCCTCGAAGCGCGCGCTCGCTCGCGTCTCGCCGACGCCGTCCGCGGCCTGCTCTCGCTCGCGCCGACCACCGCGCACGTCGTCGAGGGCGCCTCCACACGCGATGTCGACGCGTCGACGCTCGCCGCCGGCGCGACCATCCTCGTGCGCCCCGGCGAGCGCATCCCCGCCGACGGCACCATCGTCGAGGGAAGCTCTGCCATCGACGAGTCGATGCTCACCGGCGAGTCGCTCCCCGTCGACAAGACCGACGGCGCACCCGTCAACGCGGGCACGCTCAATCACCACGGCGCGCTCACGATCCGCGTCGCACGCGCTGGCTCCGACACCGCGCTGTCTCGCATCGCGCGCGCCGTCGAGGATGCACAAGGTCAGAAGGCACCGATCGCGCGACTCGCCGATCGCGTGTCCGCGGTGTTCGTACCGATCGTCCTCGGCATCGCCGCGCTGACGTTCCTCGTGTGGTTCCTCGTCGGAGATCCGGCCGTCGCTCTCGAGCGCGCGATCGCCGTCCTCGTCATCGCGTGCCCGTGCGCGCTCGGCCTCGCCACACCCGCCGCCGTCGCCGTCGGCACCGCACGCGGCGCCGAGCTCGGCATCCTGTTCCGCTCGGGCAGCGCGCTCGAGCGCGGCTCGCACATCGACATCGTCGCGCTCGACAAGACCGGCACGCTCACCGCGAACACGCCCACGGTCACGCGCGTCGAGGGCACCGCCGAGATGCTTCGCCTCGCGGCCTCCGCCGAGCAATCGAGCGAGCACCCGATCGCGCGTGCACTCGT
>JAEYYV010000266.1 GCA_023428295.1 Pseudomonadota bacterium | reverse complement strand
CGTCTGCGACGGTTGCGGCTCGGGCGCGAGCTCGGAGGTCGGCGCGCGGCTGGGCGCGGATCTCGTGATCGGAGCGCTCGCGCGCGGGCTCGATTGGAGCGACGTGCGCGCCGAGGTGGTCGCGGGGCTCGGACGCATCGCGGGCGAGCTGCCCGGACCGCGCGAGCAGATCGTCCACGACTACTTCCTGTTCACGATCGTGGCGGCGGTGATGGCGGGCGACACGATCTCCGTGTGGGCGGTGGGCGACGGCGCGTATGCCATCGATGGCCGCGTGTGCGAGCTCGGTCCGTTCGAGAACAACCAGCCGCCATACCTGGCGTACGACCTGCTCGACAATCCGCATCCCGCGCACCTCGAGGTGGCGGTGGGACGCAGCGTGATCGTCGCGACCGATGGCGTCGCGGAGATCGGGCTCGATCGCTTCGCGGGCATCGATCGCTTTGTCGATCACCCGGACGCGTTGCGCCGGCAGCTCGCGCTTCTCGCGCGCGGCGACGAGCGCATCGCTTGGGATGCGCGACGCGTGAATCGCACGCCTGCAGTGCTTCAGGACGACGGAGCCGTGGCGATGCTCGTGCGCGGAGGTGCGTCGTGAACCGCGTCGTGTGGATCGATGGCGAGCGTCACAAGCTCGAGCCGAGCGCGCTCGTCGGGCAGGGCGGGGAAGCGGAGGTCTATGACCTCGGCGATGGCCGCGTCGTGAAGTGGTGGAAGCCCGCGGACCATCCCGACTTCGAGGGCATGCCGGCGGCGCAGGACGCCGCGAAGGAGCGCATCGCGATCGGTGCGAGCAAGCTGCGCGCGTTGCCGGCGCTACCGGCGGGCGTGGTCGCGCCGAGCGGGTTGGCGCTCGCCAAGAAGGGCGGCGCGGTGGTCGGGTACGTGATGCCGAAGGTCCGCGGTGTGCCGCTGCACTCGTATGGCGAGCCCAAGTGGCGGCGCGACAACCCGGTCGATGGCGGCGACGTGGTCGCGGCGCTGTTGTCGCTGCACGACGCGATCGCGGGGCTGCATCGCGCGGGAATCGTCGTCGGCGACTGCAACGATCTGAACGTGCTGGTCGACGGGCGTCGCGTGCACATGATCGACGTGGACTCGTATCAGTTCGGCGCCTTTGGCTGTTCGATGTTCAGCGAGCGGTTCGTGGATCCGCGGCTGTGCGGCGGGCAACTCGTGCCCACGAAGCCGCACGACCACGCGAGCGATTGGTTCGCGTTCGCGACCATGGCGTTTCGCACGCTGCTCGGCGTGGGGCCATGGGGTGGCGTGCATCAGCCCGAGGACAACGCGACCAGGTGCCCGCCGACGATGCGCGCGCTGCGGCGCTTGTGGGTGCTCGCGCAGGACGTCGTGTATCCGCGCGCGGCGCGGTCCGCAGCCGTGCTGCCCGACGAGCTCGTCGAGACGTTTCGCGAGATCTTCGAGCGCGATCAGCGCGGCGTGTTTCCGCGTGTGCTGCTCGAGAGGCTGCGGCTGCGGCGTTGCGCGTCGTGCGGCGAGGAGCACGGTCGTGTTCGCTGTCCGGCGTGCACGACCGTGGCGCATCTTCCCCCGGCGGTGGTGCATGGTCGGCTCACGTGGCGCGTGATCGAGGCGCGCGAGGTGGCGCTCGCGGGCGCAGAGATCACCGCGCACACACGGCCAGTGTGGCTCGCGGGCGATGCGCTCGTGCGCTCGACGAGGATCGGCCCGGAGCGCATCGGTAGCGTGTTGCCGCGACAGACGCGTGCGTGGGCGAGCGAGAAGCTCGGCATCGGCTTCTATCGCGCCGGTGGCTACGCGGTCGGCTTCGTGTTTCGCCCCGACCGCGGCGTGCTCGACGATCGCGTGAAGCTGCCCAAGCTGCGCGGTCAGCTCGTCGACGCGCACGCGACGATCGGAACGGATCGCGCGTGGCTGTGGCTCACCACGGTGGATGCGGGGCGCCTCGTCACGACGTGCGTAGTCGTCGGTGCCGACGCGCAGGTGATCGCGAGCGAGACGCTCGCGGACTCACCGTGGACCGCGGGCGTCGCCGGCGCGTGCGCCGCCGGGCCCCACGTGTTCGTGCCCACCGACGACGGAATCGCTCGCATCGAGATCGTGCAAGGAACCATCACACAAACGCGAACGTTCGCGGAGACGGCGCCTCTCGTGTCGTCCGGCGATCGACTCGCACTCAACGCTGGCGGCATCGACGTGATTCGGCGCCGCGACGCCATACGACTGACGCTCGCGTGAGCGTCGAAAGGAACACCATGTCTCGCACCACCGCTCCACTCCCCATCCCCGCGCTGTTCGACGGCACGCGCGCCGCCGACTACCTCTATCGCCCCGACGCCGCGAAGGTCGCGGCCGACGCGCAGGACTTCCGCGCGACACATGCGCTGAAGCCCGCTGCATCGGACGAGACGCGCGTGCACCTCTTGCTGATCGACGTGCAGAAGGACTTCTGCTTCCCGGAAGGATCGCTGTACGTCGCGGGGCGCTCGGGCACGGGGGCGATCGATGACTCGCGCCGCATCGCCGAGATGATCTATCGCAACCTCGGCGTGATCACCGACATCACGACGACGCTCGACACGCACCTCGCGTATCAGATCTTCTTCCCGAGCTTCTGGCTCGACAAGACGGATATGCCGCTCACGCCGTATCGCGTCGTCACGTCGGATCAGATCCAAGCGGGCGAGGTGCGTCCGAACCCGGCGATGGCGAAGTGGCTGTGCGGGGGCAACTACACGTGGCTGTGCAAGCAAGCGCTGCACTACACCCAGGCTCTCGAGAAGGCTGGCAAGTACCAGCTCTATCTGTGGCCGCCGCACTGCTTGCTCGGCTCCGACGGTCACGCGCTCGCTGGCATCGTTCACGAGGCTCGGCTGTTCCACGCGTTCGCGCGCACCTCGCAGTCGAACGTGGAGGTGAAGGGCGGCAATCCGCTGACGGAGAACTACTCCGTGCTCCGCCCCGAGGTGCTCTCGCGCTTCGACGGCGCAGCGCTGGCGCAGCGCAACACGCAGTTCGTGGCGACGCTGCTCGCGGCCGATGCGGTGATCATCGCGGGGCAAGCAGCGAGCCACTGCGTGAAGAGCACCATCGACGACTTGCTCGACGAGATCGCCGCGCAGGACATGTCGCTCGCGAAGAAGGTCTATCTCGTCACCGACTGCATGAGCGCGGTGACGGTCCCCGACGGCAAGGGCGGCTTCGCTGCGGACTTCACGCCGCAAGCGGACCAGGCGCTCGCGAAGTTCGCGAACGCCGGCATGAACCTCGTGCGCTCGACCGATCCCATTTCTAGCTGGCCGGGCATCCGGCTCTAAAGGAGAACGACGATGGCGAAGGATGACGAAGACGACAAGGCGAAGAAGCTCCTCGAGGACGCGCACGCACGAGGTGCGCTGTCCGCGAAGGCGCTCGCGACCCTCGACGTGGTGGACGTCGGTGCACAGATCCAAGCGGGCCTCGGCGTGACGATCGACGACGTCGCCGCGAGCGAAGTGGTGCTCGTGACGATGATGCCGGACGACTCGTCATCGATCGCGGGCGCGGGCAACACGGACGCGGTGCGCGATGGCCACAACTTCGTGCTCGAAGCACTCGGCGGATCCAAGCAGGCCGGCGAGGTTCTCGCTCACACGCGGTACCTCAACGGGTTCGTGCTCACGCCGTACACCGCGCTCGATCACGCGGTGAAGATGACGAAGCAGAACTACAAGCCGAACCTCGGCACGCCGCTGTACGACCAGACCTGCGTGGTGCTCGGCACCGTGATCGCGAAGGCGCAAGAGCTCGCGCAAGCGGGCATCGCGGTTCGCACGGTGACGCTCATCATCACCGACGGTGGCGACTACGGATCCACGCGCTGTCGTCCCGACGACGTGAAGGCGATCGTCTCGGACATGCTGGCGCAGGAGAATCACATCGTCGCGGCGATGGGCATCAGCGACGGAACGACGGACTTCAAGAACGTGTTCCGCTCGATGGGCATCCCGGACAAGTGGATCCTCACGCCGGGTAACAGCGCGAGCGAGATCCGCAAGGCGTTCGCCGTGTTCTCGCAGTCCGCGGTGCGTGCGTCACAAGGCGTACAGCTCGGCGGGTTCAGCAACTAACAAGAACGTCTCAGTCGGTGTGGGGCAAATTGTCCACTCCGCAATCCCTGCACAATTCCAGCGTGGTGCGCGTCCCCGGTAGCGCAGAGCGATCGCGGCGCGAAGTGTACTTCTCACCGCATTGGGTGCAGCGGCGTTCCTGGGGGCTACTGGTAGCGGACTTGGTGCTGGGTTGTGTGGCTACGGCCATGGTGTGCTACGAAGCTGCGAACCATATGCCACGCAGATGCGGCGCTTCGTCACACGACGACGATCACGCAGTCGCCTGACGGCGCGCGTCATCGAGCCCCACCGCCGCCGCGACTTCATCTCTATAAGCGAGCCAAGCAGACAGTGTCGCCTGCATCGCTGCTAGTACGTTGGCGTACTCCGACGCGGGGACGTGATCGAGCAAGATGCGCCACGCCGCAGCGCGGTGCGATCCCTCGACCTTGCGATGCGCTTTGGTGAGTGCGAGCGCTTCGAGCGGCAGCTGATAGTGCACGACGAGCGGATGTTGCTCGAGCGGTGGTGCGGGGCGCTTGGGCGCACTCTCGTCGAGCTCGCCGCGCTCGTGATCGGTGCCTTCCAAGAAGATCGTCGTCACGGCCGCCGCTTCGCACCAACCGCGCTTCTGCGTGTAGTGATCCAGCGTCGCGCGAAACTTCTTCGCGGCAGGAAGCAACTCGATGCGATCGAAGCGCGAAAGATCGAAGCCCAAGCCCTTCGGGTACTCGAGAAACAGCTCGGGGTGCGGGCGTCCCGCGATGAGGCCGCCCGTCTCTTCTTCGAACAGGTTCTCCGCGAGGTCACGCCGCGCTTCTGCGATCGGGCATTGCACGTAGGCCCATCCGATCATCACGGGGAAGTCGCGAACGTACGTCTCGTACTCCTGCTCGAAGTGGACGTGCATGCGCTCGCGGGCAACGCGTCCCGACGTGAATGACGCCCACGCCCAGTGCTTCTTGCGCTCCATGATCTGGAGCAGCGCCTCTTTGAGCTCGTCGCGATTGGCAACCACACCTCAGTGTACGGTGGGAACGAGCGATGCGGCGAGATCGAGATGAAGCGAGGCATTGCCGCCACCTGCCGTGATGCGTGGCACGGCGCGCTCGATGACGAGGTCTACGGGAAGCCCCGAGGCTCCGAGGCGCCGCTCGACGAAGATGTCCGTGAGGATCGCGGCGAACGCTGTCGTCAGCGCCCCGTGAAACTCCGATCCACGTCCGCGGACCGCAGCGACGAGATCGCCGTAACACGGTGCGAGCCGCGTCGCGGTGCGTTCGCACGAGAGGTCGAGTGCGCCGAGCTCCACATCGAGTGCGCCGATCGCATCGCGCGACACCCCGCCATTACCCGAGAGGGTGTGCGCGGCATTCTTGTCCGCCGTGGCACTCACGTCACCGTGTGCGGACTTCGCACCGCCGAACGTGAAGTCGAGTCCACCCCACACGCGACCGATCGTAGTGGTCGGTCCATCGACGATCGTGACGCGCGCGTCAGCCGAGAGACGCAGGTGATCGCCGATGGGAGCGATCACGGGTGGCAGCGCAAGACGAACAGGAGAGATGCGTAGCGAGAGCAGCTCGCGCACGAGCGGGTCGTGGTTGAACTTCGTATGCAAGCCCGCGCGCTCGAGGACGCGATCGAGGAAGCCGCCGCGCCACAGCGCGAACAGCACGGCGTTGAGCGCGTCGACATCGAGATCGATCGCGAGCTGCGCGTCCTTGGCGATCGCGAGCCGCGACGCTTTGCCGCGCATCGGCGGGAGCACCGCGGGGTCGGCTTCGAGTCCCTCGATCTCCACGGCGAACGGGACGGCGCCGTACACGCCCTCGACGATCTCGGGCGCATCCGCACAGTACGTGAACAGGAAAGACTGGCGGTTGCCGAGATCGAACGACGGTGGCGGCATCAGGGTCGAGAGGAGCGCGCCGTCGATCTCTTCGCGAGCGAAGCGCGTCGCGAGCGCGTTGCCGCCGATGCGATCGCTGATCCATTGCGCGACGCGATTGCCGAACTCGAGCTCGGCGCGCGAGGCGACGCGGAACCGGAGCTCGGGCGGGGGCGGCAGGATCGGCGGCGTGGGAACGAACGTGGTCACGAGTGGCACCGGCACGAGCGCGATCACGACGGGAACGCTGACGCGATCGAACTCGAGCTTCACCGCGGCACGCACGTAGCCGTTCGGCGCCTCGCTGATCATCTCGCGATCGTCGGGGTGCCACTCGAGTCGCGCCCACCGCAGCTCGATCGACGCGATCTTCCGATAGTCGCCAGCGCCGGTGATCGATTGGCCCTTCATCAGGCGCTCGAGCTCGAGCTTCATCTGGCCCGCGACGGTGGTCGGCGAGAGCGTGCCGTCGTCGAGCATTCTCTGTGACACCGCGACCCGTCCGGTACACGTGCGCGCGCGGGGATCTTGAAACGGCCCGACGAGCTGTGCGGCGCCCACCGAGCGCGAGAAGCCGCCGCGATACGCGATCGACCAGCGCTTGCGCTGCAGGCCCGGGCCAGGTGGTGCGTCGTCGATCGATTCGACGACGCGATCTTCGAACGCGGATGGTACGTGGCCTTCGAGCGAGAGCACGGGTGACGCGTTGTGTCCGCGAACATCGACGACGAGCTCGTCGGACTGGCAGTGCTGCGCGAGGAGCGCGAACCCGACGACGTGCGCAGCGACGATCGCGATCCCGATCGACGTATGCGCTGCATTCACGCGAGCACCCACATCACGCTGAACAGCTCCCACGCCACGACCCACAGCGTGCACGCGACGACACTCGCGGTCATTCCACGCGTGACCGCATCCGCCTCCGGTTTGGGCGCGCCGCCTTTGGCGACCACGTCGCTCGCGATGCCCCAGCCGTAGATCCACACGAGGAAGCCGCAGCGCAGCGCGTACGGCATGCGCTCGGGGCGCGGATCCACGATGTCGCCGGTGAGGAGCTCCCACGCGTTCGGCACGTCGTACGCGCGGCACACGAGGAGGCCGCCCGCGATCATGCCGAGCGCGAAGAGGATCGCCACGGCGAAGTAGCACAGTGCGGCCGACAACCACGCCGGGCCCCACAAGTACGAGCGGCGATCTACGCCGAGCGCGTCGAGCGCGAGCGTCTGCTTCGTGAGCCCCATCGAGCCGAGCCACGCGTTGGTGGCGGAGCCCGAGGCGGCGACGAACAGCAGCGCCGAGAGAGCAGGGGCGAGCGCCACCACGTACGAGCCGCCGATCTGGCGAAGCAGCGCGTCGGGGCGCACGCCGGCGCCGCCGACCTTGCTGATCACGTACAGCACCGTGTAGCCGATCAGCGTCGAGACGATCAGATAGAACGGCAGCGGGCGCAGCAGCGTTTGCTTCGCGACGCGCCACGCGACGACGGCAAAGTCGCGCGGGTGCTTCACGAGCTGCAGCGGTGCGCGCATCGCGGAGATCGCGGCGACGCGAAACGGTGCGACGAGCGGCTCGATCCCGCGCGCGAGTCGCGAACCGACGCCGCGCGGCTTGGGCGTCCCGGACGGTGGCTTCTTGTCGCCGTGCTCCTCGAGGTGCGCGACCATCGCGGCCTCGAGCTCGACGAGCCATCGCCCGCGAACGTCGGCGGCGTGGCGGGGATCTTCGAGCGCGCCGGGCCAGCGATCGGCGAACAGCTGCTCGAGGCGGCGATGCTCGAGCGAGAGCAGGAACAAGCGATCCGCGACGCCAGCGGCGAGCGCGACGTCGTGCGTGACGACGATCGCGGAGATGCCGAGCGCTTTGACCTGCTCGCGGATCAGGCGCGCTTGCTCGCGCACGCGATGCGGATCGAGGCCGACCGACGGCTCGTCGAGGAACAACAGCTTGCGCTTGGACGCGAGCACGCGCGCCACGGCCACGCGCTGCGCTTGCCCGCCCGAGAGGCCGGTGACCGGCGTGCCCGGCTCGGCGAGCTTGGGATCGAGGCCCACGCGCTCGAGCCACTCCGCGGCCTCGTTCTCCGACGGAGAATCGCCCGCGTGGCGCAGCGCGAGCTCGAGGTTGCCGCGGACGTCGAGGTGATCGAACAGCGCGCCTCGCTGCGGGACAAGGCCGAGCTGTCCGCGATCGAGATCGAGCGTGGCGGCCACGACATCGAAGCCCGCGGCGTCGAGCTCCTCGCGCTCGAACAGCACGCGCGCGAAGGTCGACTTCCCGGCGCCGGAGCCACCGAGCAAGACGACCACTTCGCCAGCGCCGATCGCGAGATCGACGTTGTCGATGAGAACGCGTCCGTCGGGAAGCGCGACACGCAACCCGCGGACATCGAGTGTAGACGGCGCGCGTTCAGCCAAGCGCCATCGATGCTAACTCAGGGGCCGCAGGTCATCGTCGCCGCGGAGCACGTGAAGTAGTCCCACGGGTGATCCGGCTCGAACGTGGTGCCGTTGTTCGCGCCGCAGTCCGTGTTCCCGGTGCACGCCGGAACGCACGTGTTGTTCGACGAGAACGTCGTGCACTTGAAGTCGGCGCCCACGGCCGCGCAGTCCGCGCTCGTGGTGCACGCGGCCGGGCCGCACTTGCTCTTGTCCGCGTTGGACTGGAACGTCGCGTACGAGCACAGCGAGGTGCCGGTGCAGTCGCCATCGCTATCGCATGCGCCACCGATCGCGACGTTGCCGGTGTCGGGGATGAAGTCGCACACGTTGTTTGCGACGCACGCGCCGCGATAGATCTGCGTCTTGTACTCGGCGGCGCACTTGTTGACGCTGCACTGCGTGGACGTCCCGATGTCCACCTTGATCGAGTACGCGTCGGCCGCGAGGAGCGTGTTGCCGTAGTTCTGGACGCGCACGTAGTACGTGCCCGCCTTGAGGTTCGTCAGCGCGACCAACTCCGGCTTCACGTTGTACGAGAAGCCGTAGGTCTTGCCCGTAGCGTCGACGACCAGCGCGTCGAAGTCCTTGGTCGCGGTGGTCCAGTCGAGCGTCACCGTGGCCGACTGGCCGTTCGTGACGGTGAACTTGTACCAATCGAACTCGCCGCTGGTGATGCACAGTGACCCGTTGACGATGGTGCCGCTGGTCAGCGTCCGCGCGCCGGCGGGACCATCGTCGTTCGGATCACCAGCGTCGTCACCGGTGCACGTCGCCGGGCCCGCGCCACAACGACCCGCGGAGGTGCAGACGGGGCTCGCCGCATTGGTGCAGGTGGTGAGCGCGAACTCCGACGGATCGCACTCGGGAATCTCGAGCTTGAGCGTGTAGGGGACGGCCGTGGTGTTGTTCATCGGCGCGTACTGCGTGACGACGACGTAGTACATACCCGAGGCGGTGATGTCCTCGGTGAGGATCACCTCGTTGATGCCTGCGTTGGACTCGGCGCGCTCGACGATCTGGCCCTGCGCGTTCAGCAGGTAGAGGTCGAGGTCGTTCGCGGCGCCCGTGAAGTCGAGCGAGAGGCGCACGTTCCTGTCGAGCGTGACCTTGTACCAGTCCTGCTCCGCGATCGGCGTGTTGCAGATCGCGCCGTCGATCGAGACGCCCGGACCTGCGGTCGGCGCCGTGAGCATCGTCGCGACGGACGGACCGTCGTCGCTCGTGCCGTCTTCGCGCGCGTCGTCACCCGTGCACTGCGCGGGACCCGCGACGCACGTGTAGCTCTCGTTGCACGACGGCGTGCCCGACGCGCAGTCGAACGGCGACACGCACTGGCGACATGCGAACTCGCGGCAGTACGGAGTGCCGCCAGTGCAGTCGGTCTCTTCCGTCTGCGGTCCGCACGAGGCGGGCGCGACCTTGAGCTCGAAGTTGCCGTCGGCGATGTCCGCGGCTTCGATGCCGGTGTCGACCACCACGTAGTGGGTGGAGGCCGTCGCGGTGAACGTGATCTCCTCCGGATCGTTCGTGAAGAAGACGATCGCTTCATCCGTGAACGTGGTGCAGCCGGCGACCATTCCGGTCGCGGGCGGGCAGCTCGCCGTGACGTAGAGCGAGAGGTCGTCGTTCTCAGATTGCAGTGAGAGGCCGTACCGCATGCCCGGCGTGAGGCCGTTGATGGCGACGACGGTGTCTTCTCCGACCGGCTCGTAATAGCCGTACTCGTCGGTGCACGACCCTTCAGGGGCGTTGAGATCTGCGCCGGCACCTTTCACCGTGCCAGTGACCGAGCCGGGGACCGAGGCAATCGAGAGCGGTGCGGTCGAGCAGGTTTCCCCGCCGCCATCACCGTTCCCTCCATCGGTGTTGCTTTTGGGACCGTCATCGCCGCACGCGGCGGTAATGACGAGGAGAGACGCGAGGATCCTGAGGTTCGCCATAACGAAGGCGGCACCCTAGGACAGATTGCGGGCGGAATACCACCCTTCTGTACGTGCGTCCCCTGTCAGGGCCAAAGCGCAAGGACATCGCCTACATCCGCTCGGTTGCAGAAAAACATCGACGAGAAAATTCGGAACCGCGCGTGAAATCGGCTGTCCATTGCCTCGACCGCAACGAAACGATGTAGCGGTCGCGTCGGCTGAAGAGAGCCACGCCGTCATCGCGCGCGAGTGCGCGCGAGATGGTCGCGGACCAGCTGCGCAGGCACCGACAGGTGTCATCGCCGGAGGCATGTCATGGGAAAGCTCACTCTCTCGTTTCGCGTCTACAAGAACGGTCAGCTGATCCGTGCAGAGAAGCTGACCCAGACCGTCATCAAGCTCGGCAAGGTCGCGTCTGCGCACCTGCAGCTCGACGACGAATCCGTCAGCCGCATGCACGCGATCATCGAGGTGGTCGGTAGTGACGTCAGCCTGATCGATCTCGGCTCCACGCGCGGCACGTTCGTCAACGGTCAGAAGATCAACAAGGCGACGCTGTCGAGCGGAGACACGATCACCGTCGGTGATCTGCGCATCGAGCTCGCGATGGAGGAGGCCGCCGTCACTGCGCCTCCGCCCGTGCCGGCCCAACCGACGGCGCCACCCGTGCTCGCGTTCGCTTCGCCGCCGCCCGTCGTCTCGCGTGCTGCGGCACCGCAGGGCGACGCCGACGACTTCGGTGGTGGGACGCGCGCCGTGGAAGTGGCCGCGATGCTCGGCGACTCGGTCGTCAGCGTGAAGCACTGCATGGACCCGAAGTCGGGCAAGGTCACGCGCGCGACGTGGGCCTTCTTCGGCGCGGGCCTCGCGTGTCTCCTCGGTTCGGCGCTCGCGTTCAAGAGCGCCGTCGACACCGCCGCCTACAACAAGGGCGCGCTCGAGTATCACACCGCGGTGCGCAAGATGCCGGCGTACTCGTTCCGCCCGCAGCAGCAGGGCGTCGGCGTCGACTTCGTGATGTGGGGCGGTCTCTCGCTCGGCCTGTTCGGTCTCACCGCGGGTCTCGTGCGTGCGCGCCGCGAGCGCAAGAGCCCGTTCTATCGCGTGGGCACGGCACCCGGTGTGGAGCAGCCGCTCGAGACGGCGCCGTCGGCGGACTTCCCGCTCGTCGCGCCGGTCGGCGATGACTTCGTGTTCAACTACGGTGCGGGCTTCGAAGGCGAGCTACTCGTCGACGGTCAGTCGACGCCGCTGTCCGAGCTCGCGCAGTCGGGCCGCGCGCGTCCATCGACGACGACGCCCGGTGCGATCGAGATTCCGATCCCCGCGAAGTCGAAGATCCGCGCGCGCTCCGGCAACACGACGTTCATGATCTCGTCGGTCGCGAAGCCGGCGGAGCAACCGGTCCCGCTGTTCTCGCTCAACAGCAAGACCATGGCGTACTTCGCGGGCTCGCTCGCGGTGCACCTCGGCATCTGGGGCGTGCTGCAAACCGCCGATGCGGATGCGATGGGCGTGAACATCGATCTGGCCATGAACGAGACCGCGACGATCAAGGGCAACACCGTCGAGACCGACGACGTTCCCCCCGAGGAGCAGACGGATCGCGATCCGGGCGAGAGCGGCAACCAGGAAGCGGCGGGTGCGAAGATGGCGCTCCCCGAAGGTGCCGCCGGCAAGCCGAGCGCGGATCGCGCGGACGGGCACATCGCGATCAAGAACAACAACAAGGAGCCGTCGATGTCGCGTGAAGAGGCGATCGAAGCGGCGCGCAGCGCGGGCTTCCTCGGTGACACGAGCGCGCTCAAGGGTGGCATCGCGTCGCTCTCGTCGATGCAGGACTTCTCGAGCGGCTTCGACGACGCTGACATCTATGGACCGCTGTTCGGCGCGGCCGGCGAGGGCCAAGGCAACTTCGGCGGTGGGCGCTACGGCTTCAACACAAGCGGCGGCTGCGAGCTAGGCGATCCGTGCGGCATCATCGGCGCGGGTTCCTACGGCACGATCGGAAACGGTCGCAAGGCGGGCCAGGGATGGGGCGAGGTCGGCACGGGCATCGGTCGCCGCCGCAATCATGTCGCGACCACGCCCTCGACGGACATCGGCCGCCCGATCATCGGTGGCGACCTCGACCGTTCGATCATCCGCCGCTACATCCGCCAGAACATCGACAAGATCTCGTACTGCTACGAGCGGCAGCTCCTCGCGAAGCCCGGTCTCGGCGGCACCGTCTCCATCCAGTTCCTCATCTCGGGCAACGGTTCGGTGCAAGCGTCGTCGGGCTCGGGTCTCGATAGCGAGGTGGCCGGCTGCGTCGCGGGCGTCATCAAGAACATCAAGTTCCCCGCGCCCAAGAACGGCGGCAACGTGCAGGTGAACTACCCGTTCAACTTCCATCCGGCGGGTTCGTGATCCCGTGATCGCCTCCGGCGCACTCGCCCACTGCGCGGCCCTCACGATCATGATCGTGATGGCCGCGCGGCCCGTTTCGGCCGACCCACTGCGCGCGTCGCCGGAGCGCTCGCGCTTCGAGTGCGGGACGCCGCGCGTCGGCTACCCAGCGGGAAGCTTCGCGCCGCATCGCGAAGGTGCGGGTCTGCGCTCGTCGATCCAACCCCGCGCGGTCGTCGGGATCCCGCAGACCGCGCCCGGAGGGCTCGCGCATCCCGTGGTGAAGCGCTTCATCGCGCAACACGACGAACGTCTCGCGCGCTGCTATCCGCGCCGTCTACCGGCGACGACGGGCGCCGGAAAGATCGGTCTCTCGATCGTGATTCTTCCGAGCGGCAAGGTGCAGCTGATCGGTGCGCTCGGCTTCGACGCGGAAGTCACGAGCTGCATGGCGAAGATCGTCGAGTCGATCCCGTTTCCGCGCTCGCCGTCGGGCGACGTCACGCACACGTTCGTGCCGATCAAGATCGTCGAGCTGCGGCGATAGCACCGCGCGGATACGCACACCTGCGTTCGTCGCTCGCGATCGCGCGCGCGTGATCGCGATCGTGGCAAGCTCCGCTCATGAAGCTCCTCCTCGGCCTCGCCTTCGTTCTCGCAGCATGTGGCAGCAAGTCGAACCCGCCGGCGCCGCCGCCCGGCGAGGTCGGTGGCGCGAAGACCTGCATGGCCACCGGATGCGGCGGCACGATCTGCGCGAGCGAACAGATGATGTCGACCTGCGAGTTCAAGCCCGAGCACGCGTGCTACTCGAGCGCGACGTGCGAGTGGCAGGCGAGCGGCGAGTGCGGCTGGCGTCAAACTCCCGAGCTCACCGCCTGTCTCGCCAACCCGCCGGCGGGCCCCGACGGTGAAGCGCCGGGTACGCCCTCGCCGATGTGATCACCGCCGAAGCGACATCGCCCACTTCTCGAACACGGGCTGGAACGACGCGAGGTCCTGGCCGAGCACCGCCTCCATCGCGCGCTGACCGGTGAGGTCCTTCGTGTCGGTGGAGAATCGCTTGTAGAGCTCGCGCAGCTTGCCGTGGTCCTGCAGGTACTGACACAAGAAGCGCGCGTACGCGTACGAGTCGAAGCGCGCGTTGTAGAAGCCGTCGCGTGTCGTCGACACCAGCTCCTTGATCGACGGCAGCTTCTTCGCGCGGATCATCGATTGGAGGCCTGGCAGCCGCCAATTGGTGGTGCCCCACATGTGCCCGTCGCGTTCGCGCGGCTGCTCGTACAGCGACGCGAGTCCTTCGTTGAACCACGCGGGCGCGTCTGGAAAGTTCGCCTCGATGTACGGGTGCACGAGCTCGTGCGATAGCGTGCCCGCGCCAGGGCCGATGTTCATGACGAGCGCGTCGTCCTCGGACGAGTAGTAGCCGTACGGAGTCTCGGGCTCGTCGTCAAAGAACTTCTTCGCGCCCGCGCGATACGTCTTCTCGTTCCGGAACAGCCAGATCTCGATCACCTTGTCCGGTTGCTTCGCGAAGAAGTCCTTCTCGATCAGATCGATCACCCAGGTCACGAAGCTCACGCGCGACGAGACCTTCTTGGCACCCTCGTCCCCGATCACCACGAACGGCGGCGACACCACGATCGTGTACCCCTGCTTGTCGAGCTTCTTCTCGAGCGACGCCTTGCGCTCCTCGAGCTGCTCGCGGCTGGGCGCTGCAACGGCAGCGGTGGATGTGTAAAGACCGATGACAACGGCAGCGAGACCCTTCATCAGCGAAGGCGACAGCAAAACTCCGAGCGTGTTGCATGGAATGTTCATGACTTATCGACCCGAGCTCCTTCCGATACGGGCGACGTCGACACCGCGTGTCACCCGCATCGACTGCTAACGTACGCAAAGGCAGTGCCCGCTCTATCCAACGCCCGACCGATGCGCGGCCTCGTACCCGTCGAGATCGCGATCGTGATCGCCATCGCACTGCTGCCGATCCCGGACCCGCTTCCGCTCGCGATCCCGCTGATCCTCGCGGCCTCGATCACGAAGTGGGTGCGCGGAGCCTCGTGGGGCGATGTCATCTCCGCACGTCGTCTTCACGCGCTCGTCGGCGTGGCGGCCGGGATCGTGGCGCTCGCGATCGCGCTCCTGGGAGGTGCTCCGCTCGTCGAGGCGCTGACGTCGCGCGCGGTGGAGTGGTCGTCCAACGCGATCGTTCGCGGCAACATGGCGATGCTCGGCGGCGTCGTGGTCTACGCGGCGACGATGTCTCTGTGCATGGAGCTCGCGCTGCGCGGATGGATCGTCGAGCGCGTGCTCGAGCTCCGCGGTTCCACCCACGTGATGGTCGCGGTGCTCGTCGGCGCGGCTGCCGAGGCGATCCTCACGCCGGGCGAGCTCGTCGTGCGGATCGGCGGCGCGATCTGGGGCATCGGCTTTGGATGGATCTATGTCGCCGCGAACCGTAACGTGCTCGCGCCGATGCTCGCGCGCGTGACGTTCACGGTGGTGCTCGTGATCCTCGAGGGGATGCGCGTCGTATGAGCCGCGCGATCATCGTCGCGCTGACGGCGCTCGTGCTCTCGCGCTCGACGTCCGCGTCGAACGACGCGAGCCGCTACATCGAGGCAGCGCCTGCGTGCGCGCCCGAGCGCGCGTACTGCTTCTCGGTTCACCTGCACGTCGCCGACAACATGATCGAGCCGCGTTGGATCGCCCAACAGATCGCGATGGCCAACCATCACTTCGCCGAGGTCGGTGCGAGCTTCAAGATCGTGAAGGTCGACACGCGCACGATGGATCGCGTCGACACGATCGCCGAGCGCGCGGCGCTGAAGAAGTACGTGACGGGGCGGACGATCCACGTGTTCATCACGAACCGCCTCCAAGACGTGGATCTCGCCGACCACGAGATCCGCGGCGTGACGCTCAAGAAGGACGACACGAAGTACATCATCCTCTCGGCGATCGCGCCCGATCGCGTCCTCGCGCACGAGCTCGGCCACCTGTTCGGCTTGCCGCACTCGACGTACGCGGTCTCGATCATGAACAAGACGGACCGTAACGATCCGCCATTCGAGCAGCGCACGTTCGCGCCCGAGGAGATCGAGAAGCTAAAGGCCGGCGCGAAGCGTCTCGTCCGCGCGAAGGTCCTCTCCGCGAAGTGAGCACGAGCCACGTCGGGATCGAGGGCGATCGAAGTTCGGCTCGGGCTACTCGAGGATCGCGCGTAGCGTGGGGCGATCGATGTTGGATCCGGAGAGCACGACCGCGACGGTCTTCCCGGCGAGACGATCGCGCATCGCGACGAGCCCGGCGAGCCCCGCGGCGCCAGCGCCTTCGGCGAGGTTGTGCGTCGCCTCGATCATCAAGCGCACCGCGGCCGCGAGCTGCGCCTCCGTCACGGCAGCGAAGCCCGCGAGTCCGTCGAGCAGCGCGGGCCACGTGGCGTCGTACGTGGAGCGCGTCGCGAGTCCGTCGGCGAACGTGTTCGCGCTCTCGGTGGTGACGCGCTTCTTCGCGTGCCACGAGTCATGCGCGGCCGACGCGTTGGCCGCTTGCACGCCGTACACGGCCACGCTCGGTGCGAGCTCGCGCGCGGCGACGAGCGCCCCCACCGCCTGGGAACCGCCACCGACCGCGACGACGATCGCGTCGAGCGTCTCGTTCGCGGCGTCCGCTTGCTCGAGCAGCTCGGCCGATAGCGTTGCCGCGCCCGCGATCACGTTCGCGTCGTTCGTCGAGTGGGCCATCACGAGACCGCGCTCGGCCTGGAGCCGCGTCGCTACCTCGACCGCTTCGTCGTAGTCGCGTCCCGAGATGACGAGCTCCGCGCCGTGCCCTTGGATCGCGGCGTTCTTCTCGGGGTTGTTGCCATGCGGCACGCAGATCACGACGGGCACGCCCACGCGCGCGCCCGCCCACGCGAGGCCCGCACCGTGGTTACCGCGGGTCGCCGCGATCACGCCGCGCGCGCGTTGCTCGGCCGGCAGCGCGGTCATGAACGAGATCGCGTTACGCGCCTTGAACGCGTTCGTCGGCAGGTGATTCTCGTGCTTCACGAGGACGCGCGCGCCGGTCGCCGCGTCGAGGATCGGATAGTGACGCAGGGGCGTCGGCGCGAGGTGCGGTGCGATCCGCGCGCGTGCGGCGACGACGTCGTTCCAAGTGATCGGCCAGCTCACGCGCGCAGTCTACCGCGTGGGTTCGCGCGATGTCGCAGCGCGCACGGCCCGCCCATCCCTCGCGATGTCGCACCACGCGCGGGTCCCGCATCCGCAGCGTGCGTGGCACAATGCGCGCGTGGAAGTGTTCTTCCTCATGATGAGCCTCTGGCTCGTCGTCGCGTTCGCGCTCGGCCTGCGCAGGCCGTCGGGACTTGGCGGCGCGGCCCTGCGCGCGCGGCTCGACGCGGTGTATGGCGAGCCGCACGAGCTCGCGCGCGTCGAGCCCGCGTCGTTTCCCGAGGCGGACATGGAGTTCTACGAGCGCGTGCGCAAGGAGCTCGCGTCGCGTGGCTATCGATTCTTGGCCGACGTCGAGGACCTCACGCTCTCGCGGATCTATCCGCAGAACCGCACGTTCATGCGGATCATGGTCGACGCGGGCGGAATGATCCGCGCGTCCGCGTATCACCTGCACCCGCGCGGCGTGGTCGTGTCGCTGCTCCAGCTCGTGCAGCTCTATCCGCGGCACCTGCGCGTACTCGAGCTCGTCAGCGAAGTGCAGGGCAGCTTCCTCGTCACGAGCAACACGCAGGGTGTCGACCGGCTCGAGCCACCGCCCGAGGCGAAGGTCGAGCGGCTGCCGCTGCAATCGACGATGTCCGAGATCATCGCGCGCCACGAAGCGCGCATCACGGAGCTGCTGAAGGCGTACCCGGGCCGCGCTCCGATGCCGTTCGAGACGGTGGAGGACGTGACGGCATCGATCGCGCGGGCCCACGTCGCGATGGCGCGTCACCGCCAGAAGGTCGGCGGTCTGTCGCGCGACGAGCTCGAGCGTCTCAAAGGTCGCCCGCTATCGGCGAGCGAGGAGGCATTCTTGCGCGAGGTGCAAACGCCAAGCTCGACAAAGTTCGACTAACAGACTGTCCGCGTGCCGGACACTACCGTCCGCGGTCCGGACAGCTACAGGCAAACGGGCGAGCCAAAGTCCGCGCTGATCGGCGTCGCGACGCCACCGATCATCGCGGTGCCCGTGAACGAGCCGGTGACGAACGTCGGCGTGACGGTCTCGATCACGAGCATGCCGTCGATGCCGGTGTTGGCCCCGTAGCGCAGGTAGGCGCTGGGGACGGTCGCGGGCGCCTCGGTCGTTCGCAGCGCGTACGCTCCGACGGGCAGGTCGGTGATGCTCGACAGCGTCGTCAGCTCGATCTCCGCGATCACGTCGCCGGCGCAGCTCTCGATGGTGCCGAGCTCGATCCCCCACTTGTGGTACGGCGCGCCGTAGCTGACGAACGCTCCCTTCGCGCGGGAGGTCCTTACAGAAGTGTCCACGCTCAGCGTCGCCGAGCTGAGGGGCGCGTCAGGGCTCGTCGCGCACGCAGAGACCAACACCAAGCCCAGAAGGGTTCTCACCTCCCGAGTAACGCCCCGGGCCCGAGGTCTGTCAACGTGCGAGGCCCGCACACCTACATCCGGCGCGCCGTCGGTGAGTGTTACTGGTCAGTACCCCTCCGAATGTTGACGTGACGCATGAGATCGCCGCACGCTAGTGATGAGTGGCGCTGACGGTCCCAGCGGGTGCGCAACTGGGTCGCTACGAGATCGTCAAGCATCTCGCTAGCGGGCTCATGGCGGAGCTATTGCTCGCGCGCGCGCGCGGGCTCGAAGGCTTCGAGCGTCACTTCGTGATCAAACGGATCCGCGCGGAGCAGGAGCGCGACGAAGCGTTCATCGACATGTTCCTCGCGGAGGCTCGCCTCGCGGCCTCCCTGCATCATCACAACATCGTCCAGGTCCACGACATCGGCGAAGACGACGGCAAGCCGTACTTCGCCATGGAGTACGTGCACGGCGAGGATCTGCGCCGCGTGCTCGGTCGCCTGTTCGAGCGCGGTGAGCACGTCCCGCTCGAGCACGTGATCTCGATCGTGTGCTCCGTTGCGGGCGCGCTCCATCACGCGCACGAGGCGCTCGGTCCCGATCGCCAACCACTCGGCATCGTCCACCGCGACGTCACGCCGGCGAACATCCTCCTCGGCTACGACGGCAACGTGAAGGTCGTCGACTTCGGCATCGCGCGCGCCGCGATGCGCCGCACCGAGACGCAAGCGGGCATGCTCGTCGGCAAAGCGCCGTACATGGCGCCCGAGCAGTGCGTCGGTGGCACCATCGATCGTCGCTCCGACGTCTTCGCCCTCGGCATCGTCCTGTTCGAGTTGATCACCGGGCGCCGCCTGTTCAAAGGCGAGAACGAGTTCCTCACGATGTCCGCGGTGGTCGAGGCCAAGGTGCCGCCGCCGAGCGCCCAGCGCTCCGATGTGATGCCGGCGCTCGACAAGATCGTGCTCAAAGCGCTCTCGCGCGATCCCGCGCAGCGCTACCAGACCGCGGAGCAGATGTTCTTCGCGCTCGACACGCTGGCCTCGCAAGAGGGTCTGCGCTCGTCGGGGCTCGCCCTCGCGGCGTTCATGAAGGAGCTGTTCGGTCACCGCGTCGAGCCGTGGCTCGGCGAGGACGATCGCCCGCGCTCCACGTCGCCCGACTTCGACGGCGCATACCCCGGCCTCGCTGCGCCGCCGACCGGCTCGTTCGAGACGTACACGGATCCGAACGCGAAGAAGCTCTCGCCGATCACGCGCGCCCGCAACAACGCGATCAGCGATCAACCCGCGACCAAGCCTGTCACGAGAGCCATCCCGCAAACGCTAGGCGAGCAACGCTCTGCCGCCGTGCGCATCCCCGAGGGCCCGGTGCGGATCCCGGCCGCCATCCCCGCGAGCCGCCCGCGCGACAAGGCCGCGTTCCGCACGACCCAAGTGCCGGTCGCGCCGATGCCGACGCGCCGAGCGAAGACAAAGACGGTGCAGATCCCGGTGACGCGCTCGGCAGAAGCGACGGCTGCGGCGCTCGATCTCGAGTCCACGCGCGTCGATCCTGCGGATCTGCTCGAGATTCCCGTCGAGCCAGCACCTTCGAGGGGCGCCACCGTGCCGGCAACGAAGGTCGACTCGACCCCTGCGCCGCGCAAGGACGCGACGCCGATCCCAGCGAAGGGCGCGGTGCCACCGCCGAAAGCATCGGTCGGGTCCGCGACGCCCGCGTCGCCTGCGAGGGTCTCGGCGACGAGTGCGGCAGCCTCGCCAGGCGCGAAGGCCGCCGGGACGAGTGCAACGCCGACCACGACAGCGACGAGCACGGCTGCCTCGACAAGTGCGAAGGCGAGCGCGGGCCTCTCCGTGACAGCGTTCGCGCAGAAGCCCGCGAGCACGCCAGCGAGCACGCCGTCGGCGAAGCTTCCGTCGCTGAAGGGCGGAGCTGCGGCGGCGATGGCGGCGTCGCCATCCGGTGCAGCGACCCGCAAGACGCCGCCGCCGATGCAAGCACTCGCGGTCGACGGCACGTCGCGCAAGACGCCGCCGCCGATGAAGGCGCTCGATGCGCCTCCGCAGCTCGCGATGTCGTCGCAAGCGATGGCGCCGGTGGTCGAGTCATCGCGATCGATGGCGCCGCAGGGGGCCGAGCCCGTGCTCGCGAGCGTGAAGAGCTCGTCGAGAAACCTGCCGCTTCCGGATGTCGAGGAGCCCGATCCGCTGACGGAGATCGATCCGCTCGCGAGTCGTCATGGCGAGGTCGCGGGCAAGCCGAAATCGATCTGGAACAACCCGGACACGTTCGAGCCCGACGAGCCATCGGTCGTCGTTCGCTCGAAGTCGCTCGTCATGGCGGCGCTCGCTGCGGAGGCCGCGCGTGTCGATGCACGTGTCGATGCGCGCGTCGATGCGCGTGTCGACGCGAAGCCGGCAAACACGCCGTCGTTCGCCGAGCAAACGGAGATCGACGACGGGCCGACTCGGGTCCCCGGAGCGGCCGGCGAGACGAAGGTGCCCGACGATGGCCCGACGGTGGAGCGCGACAGCTCGCGACGCGTCGCGCGCAGCGATGACGCCGCCGACGAGCCGACGAGCGTGATGCCCGAGGGGGCGAACGAGATCGCGAACGAGCTGGCGATCGAGTTGGCGACCCACGTGGCGACCGACGAGGCTCCTCCCCAGCGCGCGACGCCGACGCGATCAGGTCCGCCCGAGCGGGGCTCGCAAGATCGCATCACGCCACTACCGCCACCGCCGCTGATGCCCGAGATCTCGGACTACCCGCGGCTGCATTCGGAGGATCGACTTCCGGCGCCGACCGCCACCGCGACGCCGGTGCAGGGGTGGATGCCCGCGGCGCCCACGGTCGACGGCTCTGCGTTGGCGAGCAAGAAGCGCTGGCTCTACGCGGCGGGCGCGGGGGCCGTGCTGCTGATCGCGATCCTCGTGTTCGCGATGCGTGGTGGCGATGCGCCTGCGCCGCGCGAGAACGACGTCGCGAAGCCGGCGCCGCGCGAGCCTGAAGAGCCCGCGCCGGAGCCCACCGAGGTGGACTCGATGGAGGCGACCGGAGTGGCGACGCCGACGGAGGCGACCCCAGAGCCGGAGACGGTGCCCGCGAAGACCGCGCCGCGCCCGACGATGAAGCCGACGAAGACGACCGCGAAGGTGGCCGATCGTCCCGTCGTGAAGAAGGCACCCGTGAAGAAAGCGCCGGTGAAGAAGCCGGTCACGAAGAAGCCACCACCGAAGAAGCAGGATGGGTGGGATCCGAACTCGCTCTTCCCGAAGAAACAATGAAGCAAGCCATTCTGGTCGCTGCGCTGCTCGCACCTGCGATCGCGCACGCGAAGACACCGAAGCAAGAAGCAAAGGCGCTCGTCGCGAAGGCGATGAAGGCGCACGAACAAGGGGACTACGCGACCGCGCTCCAGAGCTTGCAGGACGCGTACGCGAAGGATCCGCAGCCGGAGTTGCTCTACGCGATCGCGCAGGTGCACGTGAAGCTGCTGCAGTGCAAAGAGGCGATCGACTTCTACGAGCAGTTCCTCGCGACGAATCCGAGCGAAGCGGCGGCGAAGGACACGCGCGAAGCGATCGATACGTGCAGAGCGCAGCTGCCACCGGATCCTCCTCCTCCGCCGCCGCCCGAGCCCGTGCGTCCGCCGCCGCCACCGCCGCCACCTCCGTCGCTGCCGTGGTACCGCGATGCGATCGGTGCGGGCCTCGTCGGCGGAGGGATCGTCGCCGTGGGCGCGGGCGTGTTCGTGTACATCAGCGCGCGCAAGGATCTCGACGACGCCGAGAGGGCGACAGACCACGCTGCATACACGGATCTCGTCGACGGTGCGCGGAGCAAGCGCGTGTTGTCCGTGGTGCTGATCGGCGGTGGGGCGGCGCTCGTGGGGTACGGTGTGACCCGAATCGTGATGCGCCAGCCCATGGAGACCGAGCCGCGCCTGTCGATCGTGCCGGCGCGCGGTGGTGGAATCGTGTCGTGGGGAGGAGCGTTCTGATGCGCGCGATCCTCCTTGCAGCGCTCGCGTGCGCGGGCTGTCTGCGCGCGACGGAGTTTCACTGCATCGACTCCACGCAGTGCGCCGGCGGCGTGTGTGAAGCGGTCGGCTATTGCAGCTTCCGTGATGATGGATGCGCGAGCGGTCAGCGCTTCGGCGACTCTGCCGGCACGTACGCGGGGCAATGCGTCGGTGGCAGCACCGACGATGCGGGCGTCGATGCACCGGACGACGTGGCGATCGACGCACCGCCAGCATGTCCTGCCACGTACGCCGCCGTCACCGGCGCGCCGGCCGATCGCGTGTATCGCTCGATCAGCACGACGGGAAACTGGGAGACACAACGAACCGCGTGCGCCGCGGATGGTGCGAACGCGTACCTCGTGATCCCCGACGACGCCACGGAGCTGATGGCGATCAACACGCTCCTGCCCGGCGACTATTGGGTGGGAGTCACGGATTCGGCGATGGAGGGCACGTTCTTGAACGTGAAGGGTGACCCGCAGACGTTCTTGCCGTGGGACATCGGTCAGCCGAACAACGTCAACAACTCGGACTGCGTGAAAGTCCAGGGGCCGATGCGCCGGTTCAACGACACGTTGTGCATGACCGAGATGCATCCGGCGATCTGCGAGTGCGAGCTCTGACGCTACCGCTAGGGTGTCGCGTGAAGAGCCCACGCCATCCCTGTGGATAAGTCGGGATCGCGTGGAGATCACTTCGGGATCGGGACCACTGAACGTCAGACCCGTATGCGATGGTCCGGCTCGCGATGCGGATCCTCCACACCTCCGACTGGCACCTCGGGCACACGCTCCGAGGCGAGGTCACGCGGGATGACGAGCACCAGGCGTTTCTGGCCTGGCTCGTCGCCACCTGCGCGCGGGAGGTTCCGGACGCGCTCCTCATCACAGGGGACATCTTCGATAGCGCCACACCTCCCGCGAGCGCCGAGCGCATGTGGTTCGAGTTTCTCGCGCAGGTGCGTCGCGCGTGTCCGGCCATGGACGTCATCGCGATCGCGGGCAATCACGATTCGCCGGCGCGCCTCGGCGCCGCGTCCCCCGTGCTGCGCGAGCTCGGCGTGCATGTCATCGGTGGACTGCCGCGCACGGAGGCGGGGACCATCGATCTCGATCGCGCGCTGATCCCCGTCGCGAACGGGCGCGGGATCGTCGCGGCGGTGCCGTTCCTGCGGCCCGTGGATATCGACCACGGCGTCGATGATCCCATCGGCGCGGTCTACACCGAGGTGATCGAGGGCATGCGAGCGCGACGCACCGAGGGGCAGGCGATGATCGCCATGGGCCACCTCTATGTCGCGGGCGCGGACGCGGCGTACCTCAGCGAGCGTCGCGTGTCGATCGGCGGCGTCGAGAGCACGCCGATGCGTTTGTTCCCCGAGGATCTGGCGTACGTCGCGCTCGGGCACATTCATCGGCCGCAGCGCGTGATGCGCGAGACCATTCGCTACGCGGGCGCGCCCATCTCGCTCTCGCTGGACGAAGCGCACTACAAGCACCAAGCGGTCGCGCTCGATTTCGTCGATGGTCGCGTGAAGGAGATCCGTGCGTTGCCGATCCCGCAGGTGATCGAGATCGTGCGGATTCCGTCGCGAGGCGCCGCACCGCTCGGCGAGGTGCTCGCCGCGCTGGATGCGTTGCCGCTCCGCGAGCGCACGGCAGATGGCGAGTGGGCCGAGGACAACGCGCGTCCGTATCTCGAGGTGGTCGTCGCGCTCGAGAAGCCAGAGCCCAAGCTGCGCTCGCTCGTCGAGACCGCGCTGGCGGACAAGCGCGCGCGCCTCGTGTACCTGCACGTCGAGCACACCGGTGATGGCCGCGCGCTCGCGGATGGCGTGCACGTCGCACGTCGCCTCGCGGAGCTCGATCCGCGCGAGGTGTTCGGTCGGCTGTGGGCGCGCGATCACGTCGAGGCGCCGTCGCCGGAGATCCTCGCGGGCTTCGATCGCCTGCTCGCGGACGTGCAAGGCGATCTCGCCGACCCGGAGGTCTCGTGACGCTCGCGCGCTCACACGAGGTGGCGCGATGAGGATCCTCGCCATTCGCGGCTGCAACCTCGCGAGCCTCGCGGGCGAGTTCGAGATCGATCTCGCAACCGGCCCGCTCGGTGCAGCGGGGGTGTTCGCCATCGTCGGCAACACGGGCGCGGGCAAGAGCACGCTGCTCGACGCGCTGTGCGTGGCGCTGTTCGATCGCACGCCGCGCCTGACCAACCACTCGCGCGTGCAAGTCGGACGCGGCGCGGATGATCCGCTCGCGCTCGGCGCGCAGGACGTGCGCACGCTCCTTCGTCGAGGCGCGTCGCACGGCTGGGCGGAGGTGGACTTCGAGAGCGGAGATGCACGTCGCTATCGCGCGCGATGGAGCGTTCGGCGCGCGCGCAACCAGGCCGACGGCACCATTCAAGCGCAGCAGGTCTCGCTGATCGCGCTCGACGGCAACGAGCGCCTGGGCGGCACCAAGACCGAGACGCTCGAGGCCATTCACGAGCGCCTCGGCCTTTCGTTCGACCAGTTCCGCCGCTCGGCGCTGCTCGCGCAAGGCGAGTTCGCGGCGTTCCTGCGCGCGGACGGCAAGGATCGCAGCGAGCTGCTCGAGCGCATGACGGGCACCGAGATCTACTCGCGCCTCAGCGTCGCGGCGCACCTGCGCGCCACGCTCGCCGAGCAAGCGCTCGCGCGCGGTCGCACGTACGCGCACGCGATCGCTGTCCTCGACGACGATGCACGCCGCGCTGTCGAGCGAGACCTCGCACTCGCAGACGAGGCAAAGCTCGCCGCCAAGAAGCGGTTCGAGGCGGCCGAGCGGGCACATCGGTGGGGCGCCGAGGCCACCGTGCGCACAGATGCGCTCGCGAGCGCGGAGGCTGCGCTCGCGGCTGCCTCGTCGGCGATCGCGGACGCAGAAGTCGATCGCGCGGAGCTCGCGCTGCGCCGTCGCGCGGAGGCGCTGCGGCCGGCGTGGGA
>JAEYYV010000220.1 GCA_023428295.1 Pseudomonadota bacterium | reverse complement strand
GCTCGCGTCCGGTGCGGTCGCCGCGATCGGCGCGACGACGACCGGCAGCTCGACGCGCACACCCTCGCGTACGCACGCGATCGCCGCCGTGCCCGCACGGGTGAACGCACGCGAGCCCGACGTAGCCGACGAGCTCGACGACGACGTGCTGCTCTCGACGCTGCACGCGATGTCCGCCGGCGCGTCGAGGACGCTGCCGAGCAGCACGGTCCGTGGCGCGGAGGCGCTCGTCGCGTCGACGATGCCGATCGGCGCGGGCTCCGCGTCGCCGGCGAGCGCGATCAGGCGCGCTTCGATCGCGGGCGACGTCGCGGCGACACCCTCGAGCCCCGTCGCGTCGACGCTGCCGATCGCGAGCTGATACGTGCCGGCGGGGATGCGATGCAGCTCGATCGCGTTCGTCGACGCCGGCACCTCGAGCTGCGCGAGCACGTCGCCGCTCGTGGTGGCGAGCTCGATGCGATAGCGCGCCGCTTGCGTGCTCGCGGTCCACGCTCCACGCAGCGTCGCGCCCGTCGAGCGCCAGCCCGTGGCGAGGGTTCCGACGTGCGTCCATCGCGGTGACGCGGGAAGCGGGCGCGCAGGACTCGGCTTCTTGCCGCGCTCGGCGTCGGCGCCAAAACCCGCGGAGATCTTCGTCGAGCCGCTCTTGTTGCGCAGCGTCGCTGGCTTCCCCGCATGGTTGGACACGAGCGTGCGACCGCCGGAGACGACCTCGACGATCGCTTGTCCCGCCGCGAGCGCGACTTGCCCCGCGGTCGTGTCGATGTCGAACGTGCGACCGTCGAGCTCGGCGAGGCGCGAGCGCAGCGCACCTGTCTCGAGCGTGGCGCGGCGCGGGCTCGTGCTCGCGGCCGAGGAGGTCGCGCCGTAGATCACGACGACGGTGTTCTCGCGCATCTCGATCGCGGATCGATCTGCGAACACGACGCGCGCGTTGGACCGCTCGCGTGCACCCACGCGCCACGCGCGAAACAGCTCGGCGCCGACCGCCGCCGGGCTCCACGCATCCACGCCTGCGCGACGAAGCTCGACGGTGTTGTACATGCGCGCGAGGGTCGCGTCGGGCTCCTGCTTGTTGTCGGGGAGCTTCAAGATCGATCCCGGCTTCAGCGAGTGCGGCGTGGGCCCCAGGTGCGGATTCAAGCGATGGATCACCGCGAGCTGCGCACGATCACCGAGCACGCCGATCGCGATGGCGAGGCACGAGTCGCCTTCTTTCACCGTGTAGTCTCGCGTCGGTGCGGCGCGAGCGATTCCGGTCGTGACGAGCAACAGAACGAGGACGCGGGTCATGTCTTC
This sequence comes from Pseudomonadota bacterium, assembly GCA_023428295.1. Taxonomy (GTDB): domain Bacteria; phylum Myxococcota_A; class Polyangia; order Haliangiales; family Haliangiaceae; genus JABFXX01. Next base: position 103,361 of record JAEYYV010000220.1, on the reverse strand, counting down.
TCCGTTCGACGGCGCAGTGCGCGTTGGAGCTTGCTGACGACGATCGCAGGGACGAGCGGGCGCATGACAACCTCCGCGACACCCAAGCGAAGCAATGCGGTCACGCGATCGAAGTCGCGCGGCGACGCGTCCGCGATCACGGGACGCTTCGACGCGACGAGCGCTGCGAGCTGCTCCTCGTCCGCGTCGAGTGCGATGACCGCGTCGCATGGCTCGTCGGCGGAGACCGCGTCGAGCTCGGCGACCTCGAGAGCCGCGAGCAGGTCGATCGGCGGATCGCCCGCGATACCGACGCGCAGCGCGCGCGGTGCACGCGTGATCGGCGCGAACGTCTCGAACGGCGGCATGGTGAGCATGCGCTCGGCGCGACTCGCGCGAGCGTCCGTGGTGCGATGGTGCGGCGCCGCGCTGGACACGAACGCGAGAAGGCGACGGTGCACCATCTCCGCCGTCGGACGATCGGCAGAGGCTTTGGCGAGCATGCGCAGCACGAGCTCGTCGAGGCCACTCGGCATGTCCACGCGGGACAGACGCGGCGGCCGCGGCGGTGCGTAGAGGTGATCCGCGAACACCTTGCCGTGCGGTCCCACGAACGGCGGATCGCCGAGGAGCAGCTCGTAGAGCAGGCAGCCGAACGCGTAGATATCCGCCGGCGGACCGATCGGCGCGTCGGAGACTTGCTCCGGCGCCATGTAGCTCGGCGTTCCGGAGACCATGCCGTCGGTGGTGAGCCGCCCTTGGCGCGGATCGTGGGACTCGTCGATGAACGCGAGACCGAAGTCGGCGACGCGGACGAACGGCTTGTCGCCGCGCTCGAGGAGAATGTTGTCCGGCTTGAGATCGCGATGCACGAGTCCGATCGCGTGCGCGGCGGTGAGCGCTTCCGCGATCTGCAGGCCGATCGTCACGATCGTCTCGATCGACAGCGGCGCGTTCGCCGTGTGAAAGCGATGGAGGTCTCCACCGTCGACGATCTGCGTGACGATGAACAGCGTGCCCTCCGTGCGGCCGAAATCGAGCGTCTGCAGGACGTGCGGATGCGAGAGCTGTGCCCCCACGCGTGCCTCGCGCTCGAAGCGCACAGCCACGTCGGGGCTCATGCTCGCGCGATGCAGGAGCTTCACGGCGACCTCGCGCCCGAGCTGCAGGTCCGTCGCGCGATACACGGTGGCGCTGCCGCCATCACCGAGCAGCGCCTCGATGCGATAGCGCCCGGCGATCACGTGGCCCGCGCGCACCGTCACGTGCGTACCTCGAACAGATCGACAGCCTCCGCGCGTCCCGCGAGCTGGCGCTTGCCGAGATCGCCAAAGCGCGCCGGATCGCCGACGGCGTCGCGCACCGCGCGCGTCACGAGGATCTGGTTCGGGCGCGCGATGGACTCGAGCCGCGCCGCCACGTTCACCGTGTCGCCGATCGCGGTGAACTCCATGCGCGTCTCGGAGCCAAAGTTTCCGACGACGGCCTCGCCGCAGTTGATCCCGATCGCGAGCTCCACCGTGAACCCGAACCGCTCGCGCCAGCTCTCGTTGCCCGCCTCGAGCCAACGCAGCATGTCCTCGGCGGCAGACACCGCGCGCGCCGCGTGATCGTCCTGCGCCTCCGGTGCGTTCCAGATCGCCATGACGCTGTCGCCGACGAACTTGTCGACCATGCCGCCGTGACGAAACACGATCTCCGTCAGGATCGTGAACAGCTCGTTGAGCATCGTCACGACCGTCTCGGCGGATTGGCGCTCCGTCAGCGGCGTGAAGCCGACGACGTCCGCGAACAGCACCGTGATGTCGCGCCGATCGCCACCGAGCGACAGCTCGCGGCGTCGCTCCACGATCTGCTCGACGAGCGGCTGGGGCAAGTAGCGCCCGAGGTCCGTGCGAATCGCTTGCTCGCGACGGATCTGCTCGTCGCTCGCCGCGAGATCGCTGGCCGCTTGTTCCAGCGCATCCCCCACGAGACCGAGCTCGTCGTTGGAGCGGATGCGCACCGTCTTGCCATAGCGCCGACGGCCGAGGTCGCTCGCGAAGTCCACGAGCGCGCCGATCGGTCGCGTCATGCGCCGCGCGAACACGACGCCGATGACGATCGCCGCGAGGATCGCACTCGCGATCGCGCCGATCACCCAGCGACGCACCTGCGAGACCGTGTGCAGCACGTAGCGCTCCGGGATCTCCACCACGACCGCGAGCGGCGTGTTCGCGATCGTGCGGATCGCACCGAGCATCGGCTCGCTCCCACGCATGAAGCGCGCATCGACGCGCAGGCCCTTGTCCAGTGTCTTGCCGTCGAAGCCCGTCAGCGTCGCGAGCTCGTCGGGCCCCACCGTCTTGCCCGCGAGGCCTTCTTCCGACGAGAGCAGCACACGCAGCGACGTGTCGACGATCGCCACCACCGAGCGCCCGCGCCGGCTGTTGGGGCTCTCCGCGGCGGCATCCACACGCCGCGCGAGATCCTCGAGCGACAGCTCTCCGACGAGCCACCAGCTGCGCGCCGGCGACACGAGTGGCTCGTACACGGTGACAAACGCCTGCTCGTCGCGAAAGTGCACGTCGCCGAAGCGCTGATCCGGTGCGGGCGGCGGAATCGTGGCCGGCATGTGCGACGTGCCCACGCGGATCACGTCGATGCGCGCGCCCTTCTCGTCGTAGATGCCGACCTCGGACAGCGAAGGATGCGTGGCGACGAGCGCGCTCGCCGTTGTCACGCGCTCCTCGTCCGTGCGCGACGGATCGAGCAGCGCGTTGCGCACGCCGACGAGCACGGTGGTCGCACGCTCGAACGTGGTGGTCGCGACGCCGAGCGTGTTGTCCGCGACCTCCTGGATCCAATCGCGGTTCGCATCGGCGAGCCCCGCTTCGTAGCGATCGTCGACGAAGAACCCGACGATCACGAGCGGCACCACGGCAACAGCCACCGCGACCAAGCTCAGCTTGACGCGAAACGAGAGCCCCCTGCGGCGTGCCACGGCGCGACTCTACTCGGTTCGTTCGCGGTCCCGAGGGTAGGAGCTGGGTATGCGTCCGAATCGCTCCACCACGCGAACGATCGCCTGGACGTCGCCCGGCCAGCGCGCGGCACCCGCATGCCCCGCGCGGATCGCGGCCGTCACCCATGCGGGCGATGGCGCGGACGACACGACGATGCTCGGCGCCGACGAACGCGCGGATGGCAGCTCGTCCGTGACGACGAGCACCTCTACATCGCACTCTCGTTGAACAGTGATTCCCACCGCGAGCAACGCATCGGCGAGCGCCGCGTCCTCGGTCCACACGCGCACGGGCTCGCGAACGCGCTTCGCCGGCGGCGCCGCAGCGAGTCGCGTGCGATCGCCGCGCCCGCTCGTCAGATCGCGCAATCGCACCGCGAGCGACGCTGCATCCGGACGATGACTCGGTGTCTTCGCGAGGCCGGCGAGAATTGCATTCTCGAGCTCCGGCGGCACCGCCTCGTGCAGATCGAGCTCCGAGAGCGGAATCGGCGGCAGATATAGATGTCCGGCGAGGATCGTCGGGATCGTCTGCCCCTGAAATGGAGGTCGGCGTGCGAGAGCTTCGTACAGCGTGGCGCACAACGCGTAAACGTCGGCCGCACTCGTCACTTCTTTACCCTCCACCTGCTCGGGGGCCATGTAATAGGGCGTTCCCAGCGTGATGCCCTCCTCCGTCAAGCGGCCGAGCGACTCCTGATCCCGCGCGAAGGCGAGACCGAAATCCGCGAGGCGAACGCGCGTCGGCTCGCGACCACCCTCGACAAAAACGTTTGCTGGCTTCACATCGCGATGCACGACGTTCTGCGCGTGCGCCGCAGCGAGCACGTCCGCGAGCGCACCACCAATGGTGCTCACCGTCGCTACGGGCAGCGGATTCTCCTCGGCGAGAAGCGCTGCCAGCGTCGGCGCCTCCACGAGCGCCATCACGAGGTACGGATGCTGCTCGTACTCTCCGATCGCGAACACCTCGACGGCGCCCGGATGTTGGAACCGGGCGGCGAGCTGCGCCTCGCGCAAGAACCGCTTACATGCATCCTCGCTATCCACGCCACCGCGGCGCACGAGCTTGATCGCCACGTGACGTCCGAGCGCGAGATCCTCTGCGCGATACACGGTCGCGGTCGCCCCGGTCCCTACCGGGTCACCGACAAGGTACCGCCCGCCGAGTGTCACATCGCGCACGCGCCGAGAGGATACGCTGCGCAGAACCGAGTATCGTGTCCCGGTGACCTGCTTGGTGTGCGGTCAGTCAGCGGAGGGCAGCCTGTGCAACGAATGCGCGGGCGAGCTCGACAATCCAATTCCGTTCGTCGCCGAGCAAGTGCTGTCCGCGGCGGCGCGCCCCGCAGGCGCTGCGCTGATCGACGTATGGGGACGCATCCATCCGCTCGAGCGCACCACCGCGATCGGCCGCACGCCCACCGCGCGCGGCATCTCGCTGTTCCACGCCTCCGTCTCGCGACGCCACGCAGAGATCCGCGTCGACGAAGACCGCTGGAGCGTCCACGATCTCGGCAGCAGCAACGGTACGCGCGTCAACGACGAAGACGCCCCCGAGCGGACGCTCACCGCGGGGGATCGCGTCAGCTTCGGCGCCGTCGGCTTCTACTTCGTGCTGCACGATGGTCGACGCACCGACGTACCGCATCTCGGATCGCGCACGCTGCGGCGCGAGGATGCACCCCGCGCCGAGAGACCAGCCACGCCCTCGGACACCACGCACGCCGGTCTGCCGCATCTGGGCTTTCGTCTGGTCGAAGCTCCCGCCGGTGGCGGCGGCTTTCTCGAGGCGGTTAACGAGCGCTTGTGGCTCACGGACACGCAGCTCGCGATGCTGCGCATGCTGAGCGAGCGCATGCTCGCACAAGCGGATCAACCGTCGCTCTTGCGCGGCTACGTGCCGTCGGGACAGCTGATCGCCGATCTCCCGTGGGACTCCACCGCGCCCGACGAGAACCACCTGAAGCAACTCGTGCGTCGCATCCGCAAGGCCCTCGATAGCATTCGCCTCGGGGGCATCATCGAGTCGCGACGCGGGTTCGGCTATCGACTGCGCATCATTCCCATCGACGACCGCGGCGAATAGAGCGTGCGGTCCGTCGACGCGAACGCACGAAGTGCCTCGCGCAGCTGACGGTGTGCTCGCTCCGAGCGACGCATCAGCGCCTCGCCGAACTCCGCGTAGCGACGCGGGTGATAGATCGCGCTGAGCTCGACATACGCCGTGCACGCCTCGCTGTTCGAAGCGTCTCGACGGATCATCAGGATCTCGTGCGGCGCGCGCGTGAGCCGGAGCTCGAGCACGCTCAGCGCGTGAATCGCCGCCGATCTCGAGTCGAAGCGGTCCATCAGAAGAGCGTGTAGATGAGGGACGCCTTCATGATCATGTCGAGCTTCGTCGCGGCAGGAACAAAGCCGTCGGCGAGGTTCTTCACGTTCATCGGGCCGGGCCGGTTGTCGTACTTCGCATCGATCGCCGTCTGCACCGCGAGGCGCTTGCCGATCTTCGCGGTCACACCGACGTGCCCGTTGATGCGCGTGTCCATGAACGCGCTGCCGTCGGCGCCCGTCGGCAGATCGAGCTCGTTCAAGTTCGACAGCGCCTCGACGGAGCCATCGACATCCACGCCTTCGCTCGGCGAGGCCTTCGCGCCGACGAAGATGCGCATCGAGTGAATCGAGAGCGAATTACCGGCGGTGAGATCCTCGCGAGAGAAGTCGTAACCGAACTCGCCCGTGACCTCGGACTTCTCCGTCTTGTACAGCTGGCGCATGTAGCCGAGCTGCCCGCCGAAGACAAACTCTTTACCGGCGGGGATGTCGCGGCTCGCGAGCGCAGCGACGAACAGCGAGTTGTGCTCGGTGAGGAAGCGATCGTAGCGAGCCTTGCCGGCGACCATCTCCGTCGACGTCGTTTGCTCCGTCGTGATCTCGCCCAGGTTGTCGATCGTGCCGTTGCCGTTCTTGTCGTCGATCGTGCGAATGCCCGACCGCGCATACGCAGCGGTGGCCTCGAGCGACACGCGATCGTGGCCGGCCTTGCGCGAGACCTTTCCGCCTGCGGTCAGCGTCGTCGTCTCGGAGTTACCTGTCGTGAAGATCGCGCCGGCTTCCGCGGTGCCGGTCCATTCCACGGCCTTCTCTTTATCGGAGACCTTGGCATCCTCGGCCTTGCCAAACGCGAATTTCGGGTCGTCCGCGAAGGCGGTCGTCGGAGCGGTGATCAGGAGAAGCGCGATGAGGCTGCGGTTCATGCCCCGCACTATCGGCAGAACGTCCCCAAGACGATAGGTAACCGAAGGGTAACTATCTGTACCGCCCGAACAACAAAGCCCCCGTCTTCGACGAGGGCCTCATGATGTTCCGTGCGCCGGAACAGTTTGTTGCGCTCAGGGCGCGCGAGAGAAACGCGCGTCACCGGGGAACGGATCGGCTGTCTCGCGCGTGTTGATCTCGCCGTCATCCGGCAGCGGCGCGACCGGGATCCCGAGCGCCATCAGGCCGGCCGCATCGTTGTAGCGAAGCTCCGCGATCGCGATCGGACGATCCGCCGCGCGGACGAACTTCGTGTACGACGCTGCCGAGTAGCGCTGCTCGCCGAACTCGGTGCCGAGCCCCAAGCGCTCCGTCTTTCGCTGCCGCGCCGGCTCGTAGTACTCCTCCGCCGCGTCGGCGACGCCATCACCATTGTAGTCGTCGTAGTTCAGCGCCTTCTTCTCGGCGCGCGGCTGCGCGCGACCTGCGCCACCCGACGGCGGAGGCGGTGCCGACGGAGCGACGCTCGTCGTCGTCGGTGCCTCGGACTCCCTCATCGCGCGGCGCGGTGCCGGCTTGTCGGCGCGCGTCACTCGATCAGCCACTCGATCAGCCACTCGATCAGCCGGCTTCCCGAGATCGCGGCTCGCGGTGTCGATGTCGTCGCCGTAGTCGTAGCCGCTGCGCGTGCGCGTTCCTTCGCCGACGATGATCTGCTGCTCGATCGGTGCTGCTTGCTCCTCGAACAGCGCGACCGCGATCACCCCCACGTTGCGCGCCTTGCCCTTCTTGCCCGCGTACGAGCCGTCCACCGACGAGAAGCGGAACGTCGCGACGTCCTCGGTCGACGTGCGGAAGCCCTCGATGCGCGTCTCGCCGTACGGCGGAACCACGTAGCCGCGCTTGCGCAGATCGCCGGACTCACCGTCGACGACGTCGAGACCATCGACGCTGACCACGGCTTCGACGCGATTGCCGGTCGGGTTGACGATGCGAATGATGTAGCGCTCGCCGGCGCTGCCTTGCACGTAATAGCGATCGCCCTGCGCGTACGTCGGGACGGTCTCGCCGCCCTCGCGCATGATCTGCACGTCGTATGGCGCGCGAACCTTGGCAGGTGCGCTCGCGATCGCGATGTGCGGCGAAGCCAGGACGGTGCTCGGTGGCGCGAGCTGATCCGCTTGAGCGGGTACCGAGCAGGCTGCACCGAAAAGGAGGGTCGCGAAGAGGACGCTGCGCATGGGTGAATGAGACGCCCGACCTGGAGAAGCGATCTATGAAACCTCCGGCAAGGTATGGCGGCCAGCCCGCGTGTATAGTCCCGCGTCATGGCGTCCCCGAGAAAAGCGGAGAAGGCTGCTAAGCCTGCTAAAGCCAAAGCGAAATCCACCCCAGCCAAGTCTGCTGGGAAGAAGTCCAAGGCGCCGCCCAAGGTGCGCGGCGGGCGAACTGCGCCCGATGTTGCCAACGCAGATCCCGCCCTCTTCGACCCGCTCACCCCCGGCGAAGCCGCCGACGCCCTGCGCACGCTGACCGAGGACAAGCGCCTCGGCTCGATGGCAAAGGTCGGTCGCTACCGCGTCATCTGCACCGAGCCGCTCGTCGTCAAGCCGCCGCACTGGATGGCGGGCCATCGCCTCGCGCGAGTCGTCGCGTACGACTACTCGAGCGATCGCTGTGTCGATGCGTGCGTCGATCTCGATGCTGGCGTCGTCGCGCACCTCGAGCTCACCAAGGCTCAGCCGATGCTGTCACTCGACGAAGAAGCGCTCGCTGTCTCGGTTGCCATGGCCGACGAGCGCGTGGTCAGCAAGCTCGGCATGGGCGAAGGTCCGCAGTCCACGATGCACTACTGGGGGCGCACGCAAACGGACATCTCGTTCTCGCGTCGTAGCGCGGCCGTCATCTTCGGCCGCCAAGGTGGACACGCGACGCTCGTCGCGGTCGTAGATCTCCTCGACAACCAGGTGACCCAAGTGGTCCCCGCCGAGCTGTGGTGAGCGTAGTCAAATGAGCAACGTCATCAACGAAGCGAACTGGAAGTTCCACTGGCGGCTCACCGAGTCTGCCGGAATCATGATCTACCTCGCCGACTACAAGGGCCGTCGTGTCCTGTGGGAAGGCTCGCTGCCCTACGTCACCGTCGATCACCAGCGCAGCACGCTCGAGGTCGACGCGGACTCCGCGACGGAATCGCACGGTCCGTGGTGGGTTCCTCTCGGCACGCACTGCCTTCAGGGGCCGGTGCGCGTGCAATCGTTCCGCGGTGGGGTCGAGCTGTCGGCGAACTTCCACGCGGGCCCGTATCAGTACACGCAGCTGTGGCGCTTCCACGACGACGGCCGCCTCTGCCCGTGGCTCACGATCTACGGCCCCGGCGTCCACGATCAGCACACGTACCACCCGCACTGGCGCTTCGACTTCGATCTCGACGGCGCGCGCGACGACGGCTTCGAGCGCTTCGAAGACGGCCGCTGGCAACGCGTGGAGCACGAGGGGTGGTTCCCGTACTCGGGCGAGGCCGACAAAGACGGCACCGTCTGGCGCCAGGTCGATTTCGGCTCGCGCTCCGCGATCAACATTCGCCCGCACTCGTGGGACGACGCGGAGGTCTTCGCGATCCGCTATCACGACGGCGAGTGGGCGCCGTACTCGCCGCGCAGCGCGGCAGGCAGCCAACCGTTTCCGGCTGCGTACGTCGGGCACGAGCCGCTCGATGGTGACGACGTGACCCTCTGGTACGTCGCGCACGTCCACTTCGATCAGTCCTTCCCGTACACCGCGGGACCGTGGGTCAAGGTCGAGGGACTCGCGTAGCTCTCAGGGCGCCGGGATGTAGCCCGCGGCGACCGCGTGGCGCACGTACTTCTTCGTCACGTTCCACACGAGCCAGTTACCACCGCGCCCGACGAGGACCCACGGCGTGTACTGATAGAGCGACGCGGTCGCGTGGTTGACGGGCGTGATCGTGCGCGGGTCGAGTGTGCGATTCGAACGACCCACGCGCCATTGGCCCGTGCCGTCGACGGACGCGTCGTACCACTTGCGCAGGATCTTCGCGCCGCACACGAGCTGCTTGTCGAAGCCGCGATACTGCGCGGAGCAACCGCCACCGTCGGGGCAGCCGCAACCGAGCGCGGCGTTGAGGCGCGCCTGCGACGGACGCGTGGTCTTCGAGAGGAGCGACGACTCCACCTGCATGCGCGCGAGGATCATCATCGGGTGGATGCCCTCACCGGTCGCCGCGTTGTAGATCGCTTGCGCCGCCGAGACGCCGTTGATCGTGTAGTCCGCGAGCCACGAGCGATTGTTGTACGGCGAGCGCTCGAGGAACGACTGGATCTCGGAGACGGTGAACGCGCCATCGTCGAGGAACAAGTCATTGCCGACCACGTCGTTCTGGTTGAACGTGAGCGGCACGCCGTCGGCCTTGCCGTCCGCCGTGACCGGCTCGTAGTCCGCCGGTTCGTCGGAGCCCGCTGCCTCCTCGTCTTCACCGGCTACGCAGCCGGCGAGCGCGAGGGCACAGAGGGCGAAGGCGGCGACGACAACAGCGTGGGCTTTCATCTGCGTGCGAGTAATTCAAACTCGCGGCCATACGCAGATCGTGCAACGCCGGCCAACGGGCAGGACTGGTCGAGCCAGTGCCAAGCGCAATCGGTTGATCGCAAACCCGGCGAATCGAGTAGCCACCGCAGCGGGTGCTGGCGGCTCTGCGAGCCGTTGGTTCGGATCGTGTGCAACGTGATGACTGCAGCTGAGGGCCGCAGCCTCAGGCTGGCCGCGTGCATCGCTCGCGTCGCTCGCGCATCGAGACGTGTTCGCGGGCGTTCCGGTGTGAGCGAGCCATGTTGCCGTGCGAAAACCTACGCGGGCGCTCGTCACGGCCCGCCACCTTCGCCAGGGCGCCCGCCGCCCACCGAGAACATCGCCGCCGGAGCGCATCGCCGCCAGGTCGTTATCTCGCCGCCGAGGCCCGCGCTGCCAAGCGCGTCGCTGCCGAGGTCGGCGCCGCCGAGCACATCGCGCCGAGCGCATCGGTGCCGAGCGCATCGCGCCGAGCGCATCGGTGCCGAGCACATCGCGGATGAGCGCATCGCCGAGAACATCGCGCCGAGCGCATCGCTGCCGAGCCTTCGTCGAGAACATCGCGCCGAGCGCATCGCCGTCGAGTCGGCGCCTCCGAGCGCATCGCGGACGAAGCATCGCGGACGAGCGCATCGCGGACGAGCGCATTGCGGACGAGGCATCGCTGCTGAGACTCGCTCCCTTTCGCCCACAGCATCGCTCAGGGCCAGTCGTGGATCGAGCAGTGCGCGTGCGCATTCGGCCGGTGTCGAGCACGACAACGAAATCGTTGAACGAAGCTGCAAGGCGGTCGGAGTCGGTGTTGCGTCGCGACACGGCGATCCGCGACCGCGTGGCCGACGCGATCTACGCGATGCGCCCGCCGCACGAGATCGTGACCTGTTGCCACTTGCCTGCTCGCGTGGATCGCAAGCAATCGTCGACGCCGACAGAGCGAGTGCGTATGGGGTTCCCGGCGAGAAGCAACGAGGCGCCGAGAGACGTACGGCGATCACACAGCGACGAATCGATGCCAGCCCACCGACTCGAGCACAGGTCGCGAGCAATCGTCGGCGCCGACGATGGAGAGACGCCGACGAGGCGCGGAGAGACGTATATCGGCCGTGCTCTCGCCCGCGCGAGCGATCAGCGAGCTACGCGGCTTCGCCGTGGCACTTCTTGTACTTCTTGCCCGAGCCGCAGGGGCACGGCTCGTTGCGGCCCGGCTTCGCGTCGGCGACGACGGTGCCTTGCTTCTCGCCCGGCCGGCGGCCGTTCATCGCGGCATCGAACGCCTCGATCACGACCTCGGTCGGCTTGATGATCGTGGCGGCGGTGGCCTCGGTCATCGCAGCTTCCTTGACGTCCTCGGCGATCAGCTCGGCGAGCTTGGCGTAAATGTGCGGCTGCGTCTCGACGAGGTTCGGCGCGACGCGCTCGTGCACCGGCTTGTCGTCAATGCCCGCGACGGCCGCGAGCGAGTCGGTGACGACCTTGTCGGCGTCGACGAGGTTCTGCGCGGTGATGCGCGGAAGCGTGCCGTCCTGGTTGCGATCGAACATCGCCCACACGAGGGTCGCGTAGAAGACTGCCGCTTCGCCGACGGCGTCACCGTGCTCGGTGCGAACGGCGGCTGCGTGTTGGAGCAAGAACGGCTGCTCCTTCTGCAGGCGCTGCGCGAGCTTGTTCATTGCCTTCTTGTCGCCGCGCTGATCGAGCTTGGTGAAGGACGTGATCGTACGTTCGACGATGTCTGCGCTGACGAGAAATGCCATGAAGCGCTGATCTTCCTCGACGAGCGCGCGGCGTCAAGCGCATCGGGCGACAAGGATTTCAGCGCGCGAGCAAATCGACGCACGCGGAGCCAGGACACGTGCGCGGGAACGGGCTCGCGTCGACGACCTCGAGCGTGGCGCCGACGAAGTCTCCCTTGAGCTGCTGCATCGCGCGCGATGCGGCGGCGGGTAGGGCGACGAGGATGCGTGGTGTGGCGGGGCGGTCTTTGGCCTCGAGCACGATCTCGAGGTCGATGCCGCCGATCGCCGGGTCACGCTCGACGACGAGCACCACGCCCGGGTGCGGCTTGCCTTCCTCGAGGGTCTTGCCTGCCATCGGGTCGACGAGGCGGACCTTCACGCAGCCCGACGACGCGCAGCGGCCGAAGGCGGAGACATCGTCTTCCCAGCGCGCGATGCGCTCGTTGGTGGGAACGGGCGCGCGCGGCGCGAGGAAGTAGGCCTTTGCGTCCCAGTCGATCCAGACAGAGTAGGCGCGCAGGAAGTCGAGGGCGAGCGTGCCGTCGATCTCCTCCGCGGGCCACCGCTTGTCGGTGAACGGCACGAACGTGACCTTGTCGGCCGTGTGCTCGCCGACGGTCACCGTGGCGGCGATCGCGAGTGCGTCTTTGCGATGCGTGCTGCCGGCCTCGTCGATGGTGGCGGTCTTGGCGGCGGTGGCGGTGAGCGCGGCGGACGGCCACTTGCTCTCGCGAAGCTCGCTGGTGGACGCGCCGAGATCGAGGTGCATGCTGAACGTGGCGTCGCCGATCGTCGCTTTGACCAAGCGGCGCGGCATCGGCACGACCTCCGCGTTCTGAATGCGGCTGTTCAGCTGCGACCACGCGAGCTTCTTCGCCGTCGGTGGCGCCTTGAACGACTTCACGGTGGTCAGGTAGCCGAGGCCATGGTCGCGATCGAAGCCGAACACGAGCGAGTCGGCGAGGATGTCGCGACCGATGACACCGAAGATGCGGCGGCCGTTTCTATCGAACGAGCTCTTGCTCCCGATCATCAACTGGCGCTGCATGACGACCAGCGATCCCAGCTCGAGCTGCACGATCTCCGCGTAGAAGCGCGTCTGCTGCGTGTCGGTCTCGTCGAGGCGCGCGGGGCCCTTGCCCGTGCGCAGGTCGAGCGTGCGGACGACGACCTCGTCGATGATCGAGACGTTCGCGTCCGGATCGATCGCGAACAAGAAGGGGCCGCGGCCCGCGATCGAGACAGGCGCGAGGAGCACGTCGTCCTCGAGAGGACCGACGAGCGGGAACGTCCATCGGTCACCGCTGCCACCGTAGAACCCCGGGGGCGGACCGGACGTGCATGCAACCGTAGCGACAACCGCGATCAGCGCGGCGCGCATGTCAGTGCCGCGTGCCGTCGGCGCCGACTTCCCAGGTCATGCCCGAGTACATCAGCTTGTTCAGATCGCCCGCGCCTTGCTTCTCGATGGCGTCGGCGACCTGCGCGTTGGCGAGCGCGTCGTACGTGGCCTTCTCTTCGCGATAGAGGATGCCCACGGGCATCGGGAAGTCCGGCTGGACGAGCTGCGCGAGGAGGTGCGCGTAGAGCGGCGAGCCCTTCTCGCTGTGCACGACGAGCTCGCTCTCGGGGACGCCGCCCTCGCCCACGTCGACGATCTCGGGGCGCAGGTCCTTGGTCAGGCGAATCCCCTTGGTGCCGTTCGCGAACACGAGCGGCTTTCCGTCGCTAAGGACGATCTGCTGCTCCTTGGGGTTGTCCTTCACCTTGTCCCAGACGCCGTCGTTGAAGACGGGGCAGTTCTGGAGCATCTCGATCAACACGGCGCCCTTGTGGCGATACGCGGCCTCGAGGATCGAGCTCGCGAGCTTCGCGTCGGTGTCGGTCACGCGCGCGACGAACGTGGCGCCCGCGCCGAGCACGAGCGACATCGGGTTGAGCGGGTGATCGATCGAGCCCGTCGGCGTAGACGGTGCGCGCGTACCGACGGCGCTCGTCGGCGAGTACTGACCTTTGGTGAGGCCGTAGATCTGGTTGTTGAACAGGATGATCTTGAGATCCATGTTGCGGCGGAGCGCGTGGATCATGTGGTTGCCGCCGATCGACAGGCCGTCGCCGTCGCCGGTGATCACCCACACGTCGAGCTCGGGTCGCGTGATCTTGAGACCGCTCGCGATCGCCGGTGCGCGGCCGTGGATCGTGTGGAACCCGTACGTGTTCATGTAGTACGGGAAGCGGCTCGAGCAGCCGATGCCCGAGATGAACACGGTGTTCTCGCGCTTGATGCCGAGGTTGGCGAGCGTGCGCTGGACCGTCGCGAGGATCGCGTAGTCGCCGCAGCCCGGGCACCAACGAACATCTTGATCGGTCTCGAGGTCCTTCTTGGACAGCTTGATCTTGACTGGTTCGCTCATACGTCCCTTACGCGTTCGCCTGCGGTTGGTGGGCGGTTGTCGCCGGTGCGGTCGCTGCGGAGCCGAGCTGCTTCTCGACAGCCTCGGTCACCTCGACCACCTTGAACGGCAGGCCCTGGATCTTGTTGAGCCCGATCGCATCGATCAGGAACGTGGAACGGATCACCTGGCGGAGCTGACCCATGTTGAGCTCCGCGACGATGACCTTCTTGAAGTTGTGGATGATCTTCGCGAGGCCCGGCTCGAGCGGTGACAGCCAGCGCAGGTGCGCGTGCGACACGCTCTTGCCCTGCGCCGCCATCTGCTGCTGCGCCTGACGGAGCGAGCCGTACGTGCCGCCCCATCCGATGACGAGCACGTCGCCCGACTCGGGTCCCGACAGATCGAGCTCGCCGATGTCTTGCGCGACGCGGTCCACCTTCTCCTGGCGGAGGTGCGTCTGCTTCTCGTGGTTGTCGGGCGCGTACGAGATGTTGCCCGTCAGCGCGTCTTTCTCGATGCCACCGATGCGGTGCTCGAGGCCCGGCGTTCCCGGCACGACCCACGCGCGCGCGAGCGTCTGGGGATCGCGCTCGTAGACGAAGTAGTTGGTGGGATCCGTGCGATGGGTGACGTCGAAGCGCGGGAGCGCGGTGAGGTTCGGCAACATCCACGGCTCGGAGCCGTTCGCGATGTAGCCGTCGCTGAGCAGGATGACCGGCACCATGTAGCGCGTGGCGATCTTCACGGCTTCGATCGCGCAGTAGAACGTGTCGCCGGGCGACTTGGCGGCGAGCACCGGCAGCGGCGACTCGCCGTTGCGGCCGAACAGCGACTGCGAGAGATCACTCTGCTCGGTCTTGGTCGGCAATCCCGTCGAGGGACCGCCGCGCTGGATGTTCAGGATCACCACGGGCAGCTCGGTCATCACGCCGAGGCCCATCGCTTCGCCCTTGAGCGCGATGCCCGGACCCGACGACGCGGTGACGGAGACGCTGCCACCGAACGCTGCACCGAGCGCTGCGCCCATCGCGGCGATCTCGTCCTCTGCTTGGAACGTGAGCGTGCCGAAGTTCTTGTACTTGGCGAGCGAGTGCAAGATCGACGACGCGGGCGTGATCGGATAGCCCGCGTAGAACAGCTTCTTGCCGGCGAGCTCTGCGCCGACGACGAGGCCGAGCGCGATCGCTTCGTTGCCCGTGATGTTGCGGTACATGCCCGGCTTGAAGTGCGAGGGCGGCACCTTGTAGACCGTCTGGAACACCTCGGCGGTCTCGCCGTAGTGATAGCCAGCCTTGAAGACCTTGACGTTCGCTTCGCCGTAGCCCGGCTTCTTCGCGAACTGCTGCATGATGCGGCGAATCTCGGGCTCGGGCTCGCGGCCGTACATCCAGAACACGAGGCCGAGCGCGAAGAAGTTCTTGGCGCGGCCCTTCTCCTTGGTGGAGAGCTCGCTGCCGTCGAGCGCGGTGAGCGTGAGGTGCGAGATGTCGACGGCGTGGACCTTGTACTTGTCGAGCGATCCGTCCTCGAGCGGGTTGGTCTTGTACGCGGCCTTCTTGAGGTTGGCCTCGATGAACGCGCCGGTGTTGATGATGAGCGTGCCGCCCTCGACGAGATCCTTCAGGTTCGTCTTGAGGCCAGCCGGGTTCATCGCGACGAGCACGTCGGGCGCATCACCTGGCGTGTGGATCTCCGTCGAGGAGAAGTGCAGCTGGAATCCGGAGACGCCGAACAAGCTGCCCGCGGGAGCGCGGATCTCTGCGGGGAAGTCGGGGAACGTCGAGATGTCGTTGCCCGCCTCGGCGGCGGCCTTCGTGAACTCGCTGCCCGTCAGCTGCATGCCATCGCCCGAGTCACCGACAA
The DNA here is from genome assembly GCA_023428295.1 of Pseudomonadota bacterium. Taxonomy (GTDB): domain Bacteria; phylum Myxococcota_A; class Polyangia; order Haliangiales; family Haliangiaceae; genus JABFXX01. Next base: position 87,537 of record JAEYYV010000220.1, on the reverse strand, counting down.
AGCGGATAACGACCCGGTCCAGGTGCTTCGTTTCCATCGTGGCGCGGACCTTACCAGCGCTCCTCGGGGAACCCAAGGGTTACGGCCTAGTTGGCCGAAGCCGCCTCATCACTCGGAGATCCTTGGACATCTATAGTTGTGTAATGTCACCGCGAGGCGACGGCATCGACGCACGAGATGGGCTATCCCCGGCGCATGAAGCGACTCGCACTAGGTGTCCTCGTCCTCGTCATCGCCGCGTGCGGTGACAACAACAAGGGAGCTGCTGTCGACGCGAGCGTCGATTCGCTTCCGGTCGACATGGGTACGATCGACACGCCGATCGATGCGGAGATCGACGCTGCGATCGATGCACCGCCGTCGAGCGGAATCCAAGAGGTGCGCGACGCGACCAACGGTGCGGTCGATATCGACATCGTCGACGCGACGGTCACGTACTTGAAGCCGGCGGTCGCGGGCGCGAACACCACGAACGATCCAGCGGGCTTCACGGTGCAGGTGAACGCGACGGGGCCGGGCCTGTTCGTCGCTGTCGATCCGGCGACGACCACGCCGGCGCTCGCCGTCGGTGACGTGATCAGCTTCACCGTCACGATGAAGGCCGCGCCGGGCAACTCGCCGCGCGCGACGGCGATCTCGGATCTCACGCGTTCGTCGACGGGCGCGGACGTGAACGCGCTCGTGCAAGACGTCACCGCCGCGACCGATCTCGTCTCCGCGATCGGCAACTACGATCACGAGATCGTCGACATCACGGCGGCGACGCTCGCGTCCAGCTCCGACACGAGCGGCGCGGCGTACAACCGCTTCCACATCACGACGACGGGCATCGACACGCTCGACACGAACTTCCAGCTGCGCATGCCGGAGGCGTTTCGCACGGAGCTCGATCTCGAGATGGGCTGCGTGGTCGCGATCAACAACGCGCCCGTCGGCCGCTTCAATACGCAGGCGCAGATCGGCGTGTGGAGCACGTCGGACATCACGGTCACGAGCTGCCCCGCTCCTACGGTGAGTGGTGCGACGGCGACGAGCGCCACCACGGTCACGGTCACGTTCTCGCGCAACATCGACACCGCGACGCTGCTCGCTGACGGCTCGCAGTTCACGATCGTCGACGACACCACGCCGACGCCGGTCGCGTTGCCCGTGACCGCCGCCGTGCTGACGGCGCCGCGCACCGTGACGCTCACGACCGCCGCGCAGGTTCCAGGCGAGGCCTACACCGTCACGGTCGCGAACACGCTCGAGGACACCGTCGGTACGGCGCTCGCGGCTCCGCTCGCCGCGGACTTCACGGGCTTCGCGACGCCGATCCCGTCGGTGATGATGGCCGCCGCGCCTGCAGCGACCACGGTGACCGTCACGTTCACGCGCGACATCGACATGGCGACGGTGACGGCCGACGGCTCGCAGTTCTCGATCGTCGAGACCACCACGCCGGCGAACACGCTCACGGTGACCGCGGCGTCCGTCTCGGGCATGGTCGTCACGCTCACGACCGCGGCGCAGACGCCGGGCATGATGTACACCGTGACGGTCGCGAACACCGTCGAGGACACCGATGGCACGGCGGTCGGTGCGCCGCTCTCGGCGAGCTTCTTGGGCTTCACGCCGGCGGCCGCGGTGGATCACCTCGTGATCAACGAGATCGACTACGACCAGCCCGGCACCGACGAAGCGGAGTTCGTCGAGATCTACAATCCGACCGCGAACCCGATCGATCTGTCCGCGTACGCGCTCGTGTTCATCAGCCCGACGGGCGGCAACCCCGCGCCGAACGGCAACGAGTACCTCCGCATCGCGCTGTCGGGCATGTTGCCGGCCGGTGGCTACGCGGTCGTCGGTATGCCCGCCGTGCTGAGCGCGATCACCGCGGACATCGAGATCCCGCTCGGCAGCGTCGCGATCCAGAACGGCTCACCGGACGGTGTGGCGCTCGTGAACCCGACGACGTTCGAGGTGATCGACGCGCTCTCGTACGAAGGCGCGATCACCAACACGACGCCCTCTGGCTTCCCCGCGCCGGTCTCGCTCGTCGAGGGCGCGATGCTGCCCACGACGGTCTTCGACGACGCTGCAAATTCGCTGCAGCGCTTCCCGAACGGCGCGGACACGAACCAAGCCGCGAACGACTGGGCGCTCCGCGCGCCGACGCCCGGCGCTGCGAACTGAGCTAGGCTTCGAGGCGTGATTCGCGCCTCGTTTCGCGCCTCGTTTCTCGGCTCGTTGTTGTTTGTCCTGGTCGCGTGCGGCTCGTCATCGTCGATCGCGACGCCCCCGACAACACCCACCGAGCCCGCGCAGCAGCCGGAGTTCGGTGAGGGCCCGCCGCTCGTCACGCCCGGCGAGCGCATGACGTATCGCGTGGAGCTCGCGGGCTTCGAGCTCGCGCAGATGACGCTCGCGGTCGGCGATGTGACGGACCTCGGCGGCACGAAGACGGTCATCGTGCAAGGTCACGCGAAGTCGGTGGGCCTCGCGGATCGCATCGCGGCCATCGATGACACGTTCACGTCGTGGATCGATGTCGAGAGTGGGCGGTCACTGCGGTTTGCCGTCGACGAGTTCGAGACCAACAGCAAGACGAACATCGAGCACACGATCGCGGACCTCGCGGCGCGCAGCGGTGATCAGCTGCCGATCACGTTCGCGCTCAACGACGCGACGCCGGCCCCCGAGCCGCAGAAGCTCGCATATCCGGACGCGTGGGACTACAACGCGTTCCTCGTCGCGTTGCGCGCGTGGGAGGCGCCGGTGGGCACCGCGAAGTCCCTCGAGGTGTTGCGTAGCCGGTGGCTGTGGCACATCGACGTGACCATCGGCGGCAAGGACAAATTGACCACCGAGCTCGGCGAGCTTCCGGCGCTTCGCTTTGACGCGACGACGCACAAGCTGACGCGCGCGGGTGAGCGCGATCCCGGCTCCGACGAGCGGAGGTTCTCGGTGTGGATCAGCGACGATGACGGGCGCGTACCGCTGCAGATCACCGCGCGCACCGACTATGGCGACGTGAAGATGCGCATCGTCGACTATCAGCCCGGAACCGGTCAGCGCCTGCGGCCGTAGGGCCGTGTCGCACATGTACATGCGCGAGCTGCGGCCGATTCGCAGATCGTGGAAGGCTCGGTCAAGCGATGGCTCCTCCTCGGGCTGATCGTCACGGGCGGCCTCATCCTGGCGGCGTGGAGCACGTATTCGTCGACGAAGGCGATCGCGAAGCGCGAGAGTCAGTTCGTCGAGCAGCAGGGAGTCGTCACGCACCTCGACGAAGTGCTGACCATGTCCGCATTCATGGCGGCGACGACCGGCGATCCGAAATGGGAAGCGCGCTATCGCCAGCACGAGCCGATCCTCGACGCCGCGATCGGCAAGCTCCGGACGACAGCGCCGGACGCGAAGATCGCGGAGCTGTCGGCGAGCCTCGATGCGTGCAATCGCGAGCTCGTTGCGCTGGAGCAGCGCTCGTTCGCGCTCGCGCGTGAAGGGAACGCAGAGGCAGCCGCGACGATCCTGTTCGGCACCGAGTACACGAGCCTCAAGGAGCACTACGCGAGCGACATGAGAGCGATGGTCGCCGCGATTCGCCTCGCGATGCAGGACGAGATGGACGCGCACGTGCGCGACGCGTCGCTGCGGGTCTTGCTCAGCGCGCTGTGCTTGTTACTCGCGCTGTTCGCGTGGGGACGCGCGACATCGAAGCTGCGCTCGCGCACGAGAAAGCTCGCCGATGCGCTCGATGTCGCCGAGAAGAACCACGCGCAGCTCGTCGACGCGCACCACCAACTCGCGAAGCTGCATCGCGAGCTCGTGGCGCGCGAGAAGCTGTCGAGCTTGGGGCTCCTCGCCGCGGGTGTCGCGCACGAGATCAATAACCCCATGGCGTTCGTCACGATGAACGTGGAGACGCTCGTCGAGGACTTGAAGGAGATCCCCGAGGAGCGGCTGCCCGAGCCGCTTCGCATCTATGTCGACGAGCTCCTGCCCACGACGATCGACGGGATCCAGCGCGTCAACACGATCGTGCGCGACCTGCAGCACTTCGCGCGCGGCGACGTGGATACGGCGAGCGACTTCGATCTCAACTCGGAGATCGCTGCGGCCGCACGCATCTCGAACAATCAGCTGAAGGGCCGCGCGACGCTCGAGCTCGAGCTCGGCGATCTGCCACCGCTGCACGGCAAGGCGCGCCAGATGACGCAGGTCATGGTGAACCTCATCGTCAACGCGGCGCACGCGATCGCCGAGCGCGCGGACGGATCGATTCGCGTGTCGAGCAGGCGCGCCGGCGAACGGGTCGTCATCGAGGTGCGTGACAACGGCAGCGGAATGTCGCGCGACGTGATGGACCGCGTGTTCCAGCCGTTCTTCACGACGAAGGGCGTCGGCAAAGGCACGGGCCTCGGCCTGTCCGTCGTGTACGGGATCATCCGCGACCATGGCGGGACGATCACCGTCGACTCGGAGATCGACGTGGGCTCCTGCTTTCGCATCGAGCTGCCCGTCTCGAGCAGCGAGCCCGCGGCGCGAGCGGCTTAGTTGGGCTTGGGATCGAGCTTCGAGCGGAACTGCTTCTCGCCCTTGGTCATGATCTCGGCGTCGTAGTAGTTGGACGCGTTGCCCGAGGCCTCGGCGATCTTGAGGCGCTCGTCGATGACCTTCTTGAAGCCGGCCTTGTCCATGGCGCCGCCGATGAAGATGCCGTTGATGAAGAAGCCCGGGGTCGCGTTGACCTTGAACTTCTGCAGCTCGGCCATGTCACCGTCGACGTTTGCCTTGCACTCGGCGCTCGTCATGTCGGCGGCGATCTTGTCGGCGTCGAGGCCCGCTTCCTTCGCGATCGCGAGGAGGTTCTCCTTCGCGAGCTTCTGCGGGTCACGCGCTTGGGCGTACGGCAGGAAGCCCTTCTCCCAGATCGCGTTCTTGTAGACCTTGTACTTGCCCTGCTTGGCACCGGCGCACGCCGCGAGGTGCGCGTCCGTCGCGACCTGCGGGTGAACGACGAGATCCTTGTACACGACGCGGACCTTGCCTTGGTACTCCTGCACGAGCTCGTCCATGGTGGACGCGGTGCGCTGGCAGTACGGGCACGCGTAGTCGAACGCCTTGACGATCGTCACGGGCGCCGTGGCCGGGCCGTCGACCTTGCCGATCTTGATGTCCTCGGCGATGTTGACCGCGAAGATCGCGTCGGGCGCGTGCTCTTCGCGCTCCTGCGCCTGCATCTGCTGCTTCTGCTGCGCATAGACCTTGTTGAGGAAGTCGAGCGCTTCGGCGTTCTTCGCGTGCGCTTCCTCGAGGCGGTGCAGGCGCTCCTCGACGGAGCCGCTGTGATCCGCTGCCACCGCCGCGGGAGCGTTGTCGCCCGGCGCGTTCGGCGCGGCCGGAAGGCTGTCGAGCTTGGAGCGACTGTTCTCGCAACCAGCGCCGACGGCTGCCGCGAGCATAAGGACGAGCGAGACCCGAAGCGTTCTCATATGCCCGGTATATTTCACGGCCCGAGCAGCCTGCCAAGGACGATCTGGGCCTTCTGCGGTGCCGCCCCGGGAATGTGCGTCGCAGAAGCCGGGTTTGGTGGAAGCCGCGGAAGCGTTTGTGGCAAGGTGCGCGCCCCGTGCGCCGCGTCATCACCTTCATGACGATTCTCACCGCTGCCTGCGGCGACGACGGCCAAACCACGCCCGCCGACGCGGCGCCGTCCGATACGTCGCCCGATAGCCCGCAGATGCACTGCGAGAATCAAGGCGCGATCGGGCAGTTCAATCGCCGCGCGAACAACCCACGCGTTCTGCCCGGCACCGTGTTCACCGACGGAAAGCTCGACACGCACATCGCGGATCCCGACGTGCAATGGAACAGCGCGACGTCGACGTGGGAAGTGTACTGGGCAACGCAGCACGGCACGTCGTACGTGTCCGAGGACCTCGTTCCCATCATTCGTCGCGCGACGAGCACCGATCGCATCACGTGGACGCTCGACGACACCCCCGCGTTCTCCGCGCATCCCGACGCCGGCGCGTGGGATCACGACCTCGTCGAGGCGCCGACGGTCATCTACAACCCGAACGCGCCCGCGGATCGTCGCTACCTGCTCATGTACACCGGCGCGAACGGCACGTTCCCCGGCTACGCGTTCCGCGATTCCTCGATCGGTGCCGCCTTCTCCGCCGACGGCAAGACATTCACGCGCGTACCCGCGAGTGAGTCGCCGCACGGCCAAGCGGGCCTCGTGCTCGCCAGCTCGCAGATCCATCCGGTCGGCGCGGATGGAATCGTCGCGGATCCCGAGCTCGTCCTCGTCGGAGACACGTATCACTTGTTCTTCTCGAGCTTCGTGTGCCACGGCGCGAACTGCGCCATCGCCGATAGCTTCGGCGTCTCGCACGCGACGTCGACCGACGGTGTGAGCTGGACGATCGTCGCCGCGCCGGTCCGCAGCCTCTTGCGCACGTCATCGCTGACGTCGGGCGGCGCGCAACCGTCGGTCGTCTACGACGCCGCGCACTGCCGATGGGAGATGTGGCTGCGCGCCGAGGACGACGCGGACGTCGCGAACCAGATGGTCGCCTCGAGCAACATGGCCGGCGTTTACAAGGCCGAGTCGATGGACGGTCTGTCCTGGAACGTCAACTACAACTTCAATCGTGACTTCACCTGGATGTCCCAAGAGCCCGGCGAAGGTCTCGGCTTGCGGGCAGGTGTCGATGTCGCGATGAATGGCAACGGTCGATTGATGCTTTATGTAGGCTTCGACGATCAGAACGTTCCCAATGGCTTCGCGCTGCCATTGCGTGGGGGTGGCACAACTCCGGGCGTGTTCACGCTCAACGTCGCGACGCGCGACCTCCCGTGAGCTATCATCCCCCTCGATGAGCGCTGCTGTCGGAGCTGACATCGAATCGCTGTGCTCGAAGTGCGGCGACGTCTGGCACGTTGTCGTCGCAAAAGACGGCGACAAGATCGCGAAGGTCCTGTGCAAGCAGTGCGGCGGGCAACACCGCTATCGGCCGGTGGCCGGCGCACCTGCAGCCGCAAAGCTTCCGTCGAACCGCCGCCCGCCCAAGGAGCCGCGCGCCACGGTGACCGAGCGCTTCGAGAAGCCCGCCGTCGCCGCGGACCTCAGCAAGCCAGCAACGCCGTATCGCGCGAGCGCGAGCTACGAGGTCGGTGACCGCGTCGATCACCCGAGCTTCGGTCAGGGCATCATCGAGATCAGCGAGCCGGGCAAGGTCACGGTGTTCTTCGCGACCGGCCGCCGCGTGCTCGTGCAAGCCAAGGATGCCGGCGGTGGTGCTGGCGCAGGTGGCGGCAGCGGCACCAAGCTCGAGCGCCCCAAGCCGTTCGATCACAGCAACCCGCCTGCGGGTGGCAAGCCGGTCGGCGAGAACCGCTAGCGTGCTATAGCGCGCGCATGGCTCGCAAGACTCGCCTCGGTTTCCTCGGCCCCGCCGTGGTGATCGTAGGTCTCATCGTCGGCGGGATTGGCGCGTGGTTGATCTACAAGAACAAACCCCAAGCCGGCGGCGTGATCGACACGCTCGTCGTCGACGACACCACCAAGATCGTCGTCCGCGCAGAAGCGGGCGGTCCTCGCGCCTTCGTCGAGCTTCACCAGAACGGCGACGTGAAGTGGCAGGCGATGGTGCCGCCGTACGCGGGTGGCCCGGGCCGGGTCGGCGTGACGTGGAGTAGCGTCGCTGTCTCGGTGCGCGTCGTGCGCGGTGAGAAGGCCGAGCTGTTCTCGCTCTCGCGCACCAATGGCAGCAAGCTCGGTGGGATTCACCTCGCGGGCGACCACGACAAGATCAAGGTCGACGCGAAGGGGCCGCTCTCGTTCACCGATCACGCGCGCTCGTACGAGCTGGTCGAAGGCGAGGGGTGGAACCAGATCAACGCAGTGGACTTGAAGCTCGGCACCGTGCTGTGGAGCCGAGAGCTCGGCCCCACGCCGATCACCGGGGGCGTGGTGGAGGGTGGCTACCTGGTGCTCGAGCAAGCCGGCACCAAGTACGGCAAGCGGTGGTTCAACGTGTTCACCGGCAAAGAAGATCGTTCGGTCGAGAAGCACGGCAAGCCGTGGGAAGAACGGCCGCAAGTCGCTCCCGAATGGCCAGCGAACGCCGACTCTAACTTACGGTGATAATTGCGCTTATAGATGTGAGCGCGCACGATCGGCTGTAACCGTCTCGTCACTTGGGCGGTATACTTTCGACTGATGTCGGTCGAACGTCCCGCTGTCTCTGCCGAGGTGTCGGGCGTCCATCGTCTCGACTCGCTCGAAGGTGCGCCGGAGCGCGAACGTCCGTCGCTCCGGCTCGTCGAGCAGGTCGGACGCACGCCACCGGCACCGCGCCTGAGCGAGACCGCGCCGACGGACCTCGGCTCCCCCGAGCTCTATCTCAACCGCGAGCTCACGTATCTGAACTTTTGTTGGCGCGTGCTGCAGGAAGCGGATGACGAGCGCATCCCACTCCTCGAGCGCGTGAAGTTTCTCGCGATCGTCAGCGCCAACATCGACGAGTTCTTCCAGAAGCGCATCGGTGGTCTCAAGCAACAGGTCGGCGCGCAGCTGCACGCGATCACGCCGGATGGCCGTTCGCCGCAGCAACAGATCGCGGACTGCCTCGAGCTCATCCACGCGCTCGAGCGGCGCAAGATCCAGATCCTCGAGAAGGTCGTCGGTGACGCGCGCACGCATGGCGTGTGGATCGCGCCGTTCAAGGAGCTCGATCCACAGCAGCAAGCGTGGGTGCGCGAGCACTACGTGCGGAACATCTTCCCGCTCGTCACGCCGCAGGCGATGGATCCGGCGCACCCGTTCCCGTTCGTCTCGAACATGTCGCTGAACCTGCTCGTCTCGCTGCGCTACGAGAACGACGTCGAGCCACTGCTCGCTCGCGTGAAGGTTCCCGTCGGCGGCGGCACGACGCGCTTCGTCCGCGTCGGCAACTCGCGCACGTTCGTCGATCTCGCGGACGTCATCGCGAACAACCTCGACCTCTTGTTCCCCGGCATGGAGATCGAGACCTACTCGTTGTTTCGCGTGACGCGCAACGCGATCACCGAGCGCGACGAGGAAGAAGCCGAGGATCTCCTCGAGATGATCGAGATCGAGATGCGCGAGCGAAAGTTCGCGCCGGTCGTGCGCCTGCAGGTCGATCGCAACATGCCGCCGCTGCTGCGCGGACGCCTGGCTGCGGAGCTCGGCCTCGACGAGGCCTCCGACGTGTTCGAGGCCGAAGGCATGCTCGGCCAGCGCGACCTCATGGAGATCGCCACGCTCGACATCCCCGAGCTACGCGACGCGCCGCACGCGCCCTCCCCGCCCGTGGATCTGCTCACCGACGGCAACGTCTTCCACGCGATCCGCGACGCGAAGTACCTGCTCGTCCATCACCCGTACGAGTCGTTCCAGCAATCGGTGGAGCGCTTCCTGCGCGAAGCGGCCGACGATCCCAAGGTCCGCGCGATCAAGATGACGCTCTATCGCACGTCCAAGGACAGCGAGGTCATCAAGCACCTCGTGCGCGCCGCACGTAACGGCAAGCAGGTCGCCGTGGTGCTCGAGCTGAAGGCGCGGTTCGACGAGGAAGCGAACATCAAGTGGGCCACGCGTATGGAGCGCGCGGGCATTCACGTCACGTACGGCGTCGTCGGACTCAAGACGCACACGAAGATCACGCTCGTCGTGCGGCAAGACTTCGACGGGCTGCGCCGCTACGCGCACGTCGCCACGGGCAACTATCACGCGGGCACGGCGCGTCTCTACACCGACCTCGGCATGTTCACGTCCGACGACGGCATCGGTCGCGATCTGACCGAGCTGTTCAACTACCTCACCACCGGCTACAAGCCGCGCCGCAAGTATCAAAAGCTGCTCGTCGCGCCCAAGCAGCTCAAGCAAGCGCTGCTCGAGAAGGTCGAGCGCGAGGTCGCGATCCAAGGCAGTGGTGGTCGCGGCCACATCCAGTGGAAGCTCAACGCGCTCGAGGACATCGATATCGTGCGCGCGCTCTATCGCGCATCGCAGCGCGGCGTGGCCATCGATCTGATCGTTCGTGATACGTGCCGGCTCCGCCCGGGGATCGAGGGCGTGTCGAGCACGATCAAGGTCATCAGCGTGATCGGTCGCTTCCTCGAGCACGCGCGCATCTACTACTTCCACAACAACGGAAAGCCCGAGTACTATCTCGGCTCTGCGGACGCGATGCAGCGCAACCTCGAGAAGCGCGTCGAGGTGCTGATTCCCGTCGAGGATGCGCGCCTGCAAGCCGAGCTTCGTCACGTGCTGGATACGCAGCTCTCCGATCAGCGCGGCGCGTGGGACATGCAAAGCGATGGCAGCTATCTGCAGCGCACGGGCATGGCGGCCAAGCACAGCCAAGCGCAGCTGATCGAGCGGACGGAGCGCAGGCTCAAAGACGCCACGCGACTGCGCCGTCGCAAGGTGCAGTCCACGACCACGCGCCGCAAGCGCTAGGTAGCTCGCTCTAGTCGTGCGCGTGGTAGATCGTTCCGCCGCGCGTCCAGTAGAGGTGCTTGCAGTCGGCGGCGAGAAACGGGTGGACATCGTCGTCCGACAATTCGCGAAGCAACATCGGGGAGCTCCACGCGTCATCTATTGTCATGCGCGTGGCCATGTAGATGCCCGAGCTCGATCCGATCGTCCCGCTGAAGACCATCCGTAGGCCGTCGTGCGAGTAGCTCGGGTCGCGCAGCATGGTCACGCCCAGCGACAGCGCGGTCGTCTGGCGCGTGAAGACGAAGGTGGCCAGCGTGGCGCCTTCGCGATACTCGTCGAACGAGTCGTCGCTCGGCGCGATGATCGGAAACCTGCGTTTCCCGAACGCGTGGCCCGTCGCTCCGCCGATGATGGTGCCCAGCGGATACGCGATCTGCCCACCCGAGCCGTCCATGACCGTGATGCTCTGCGGGTTGTTATAGTTGGCGGAATTTGCTTGGCGCTCGGCGAACATGAACCTGGTGCTCGAGGCCGCACGACGGCCCGTTCGCCGGCGCGCACAGGCTGTCGACGCCGCACACGTGTCCCGACGGACAGGTGTTGGCGCCCCCCGGCGTGCACGCGATCACGCACGCGGGATCGGCGTTCGGGCGATAGCAGCTCGCGAGCGATAAGAGGAGGAGCGTGCGCATCACAGCGAGGAGCAAACGATGTCGCCGGAGCGGGCGCGCACCTGGAGCTTTACCTTCTGACCGTTCTCGTGCTTGCGCCACACCGTTTCGGAGACCTCGCACGACTGCGAGCCGAACTGCAGCGTGAGCGTCTCCGTCTTCTTGCCCTGACGGCGCGCTCCCACCGACGAGGCAGCCGTCGCCGGCGGCAACCCTTGCGCGGGCCACGCCGGGTTCATGTCGCTACCGGCGGCCTTGATCGCGGTGACCTCGCGCCAGCGCAGCACGGTGTACGAGCACCAATCGTCGTCGACGCCTTCGCTGCGATAGATCTTCTTGCACTTCTTCACCTGCTCGAAGGTCCCGTCGCCCTTGTCCTTCTTCTCGACGCGACAGTCCTCCCGCCCCGTGTCGACCTGGCGCGTGGAGCGCTGCTTGCGAATGCACGACGGGCGGCGCGCGTCGGACGGCATGCGATCGCGCCAGCTTGACTCGCGCTCCTCGCCAAACTCCTCGACGGCGATCGACCGCGACCAGGTGTGTCCCGTGACCTGCATCGTCGCTTCCTTGGTGCGGAGGAAGAAGTACCAGATGAGGAAGAAGACCAGCGCGATGATCGCGATGACGAGGATGATCTTCTTCCAGTTGGTCGGCTTCTTGTCGACGGGCTTCTGCGGCGCTGCGATCCGCTTGACGTCCTGTCCACCCTCGAGGGGCGAGCCGCAGTTGGTGCAGTTGAGCGCGGTGGCGCCCATGGGCTGCGCACACGCGGGGCAGTAGCGATCGGTGCCCTCGAAGCGATGGCCGTCGACCTTCTTCTCTTCGCCCTCGTTGGGGAAGTAGCGCTTGTCCGGGTTCTGCTTCCCGCCGCAGTTGGCGCAGTGACGCTGCGACTTGGCGAGAAGGCCCGTGGTGCCGCAATACTCGCAGTCCCACAGCATCTCGTAATGCCCCAGGCTCTCGCTACGCTCGGCCATCACGCGAATGGTAAATGACTTTCTGCCCATCTGGTGAGTGGGCGAAGGCATGGGTTGCACACTACAGTGGCAGGCGTGAATGCACCGTACTGCTCCACCTCGAGGGCGCCATGAGTGGCGGCGGTGGCGGCGGTGGCGGTGGAGGTGGAGGTGGTGGCGGAGGCGGCGGTCCCAAGGACGGCGTGAAGCCGACCGCGCACCGGGGCAAGACCGTCGGGCCCCCGATGCCCGAGCCGATCCAGTGGAAGAACTACCTCGGCGTGTTCCGGTACACCCGCCGCGCGATCCAGCTCGTGTGGGCCACCAACCGCACGCTGACGATCGGCCTCGCGCTCGGCAGCTTGCTCGCGGGCCTGTTGCCCGGCGGCATCGCGTGGGTCGGCAAACACCTGATCGACGCCATCGTCCTCGCCGCGCGCACACGGGATGGCGCGGATCGGTTCACGGCGATGGAGTGGGTCGCCGTGGAGCTCGGCCTCGTCATCGCGCTGGCGGTGATCTCGCGACTGCTCGGCATGATGCGGAGCCTGTTGCGGCAACAGCTCGGCCAGAAGATCAACGTGGAGATCCTCGAGAAGGCGCTGACCCTCGATCTCACGCAGTTCGAGGACAGCGAGCTGTACGACAGCATGACGCGCGCGCGTCGCGAAGCATCGTCGCGACCGCTGTCCCTCGTGAGCCAGACGTTCGAGCTCGGGCAAGGCATGATCACGCTCGTCAGCCTCGGTGCGTTGCTCGCGGCGTTCTCGCCGATCGCGCTCGCCGTACTCGTCGCCGCGGCGATTCCGCCGTTCATCGCCGAGCTGAAGTTCTCTGGCGATGCGTTCCGGCTCTCGCGCTGGCGCACGCCCGAGACGCGCGAACAGGTCTACGTGGAGACCGTGATCGCGCGCGAGGATCACGCCAAGGAAGTGAAGCTGTTCGGCCTCGGGCCGCGCTTCCTCGCCCGCTACAGGGCGATCTTCGACAAGCTGTACGAGGGTGATCGCGCGCTGACGATCCGCCGCGCGATCTGGTCGCTCATCCTCGGCACGATCGGCACGACGGCGTTCTACGGGATGTACCTGTGGATCGCGCTGTCGACGATCGATGGCGCCATCACGATCGGCGCGATGACGATGTATCTCGTCGTGTTCAAGCAAGCGCAGTCGACCATGGCGTCCACGCTCGGCGACATCGGCGGCATGTACGAGGACAACCTGTACCTGTCGAACCTCTACGAGTTCCTCGACACGCCGACGCGGGCGCAAGCCGGCACCGTCACTGTCGGCGCCAAGCCCGGTGATGGCGTGCGCTTCGAGAACGTGGAGTTCGCGTATCCCGGTTCGCAGGAAGCCGCGCTCACGCACGTCACGCTGCATATCCCGCCTGGCAGCAAGCTCGCCATCGTCGGCGAGAACGGCTCCGGCAAGACCACGCTCATCAAGCTGCTCACGCGTCTCTACGAGCCGACACGCGGACGCATCACGCTCGACGGCACCGATCTGCGCGAGTGGGACCCGACGGTCCTGCATCGACGCATCGGCGTCATCTTCCAGGACTTCGTGCGGTACCAGCTCACCGTCGGCGAGAACATCGGTGCCGGCGACGATCGCGCGTACGAGGATCGCGACCGCTGGGATGACGCGGCGGAGCGCGGCCTCGCCAAACCGGTGATCGAGAACCTGCCGGACCAGTACGACACGCAGCTCGGCAAGTGGTTCCGCAACGGGCGGGAGCTGTCGCTCGGTCAGTGGCAGAAGGTCGCGCTCGCGCGTTCGTTCATGCGTCGCGAAGCGGACATCCTCGTTCTCGACGAGCCGACCGCATCCATGGACGCCGAGGCCGAGGTGAAGATCTTCGAGCGCTTCCGCGAGGTCACCGACGACAAGATCGCGATCGTCATCTCGCACCGCTTCTCCACGGTGCGCATGGCGGATCAGATCATCGTCCTCGATCGCGGCTCGATCATCGAGCGCGGCTCGCACGACGAGCTCCTCGCCAAAGAAGGCCGCTACGCGAAGCTGTTCCACCTGCAGGCGCAGGGCTATCGCTGATACGCTGGAGAGGTGCTGCGCTGCTGGGTGTGGCTGATCCTCCTCGCGGGATGCGATCAGGTCTTTGGCCTCACGGGCCGCGACGATGAACCGAGCGATCGCGACGATGGCGGCATGATCATCGTCGACGGCGCGGACGCGAGCTCGGTCTGCCCCGTGCACTCCGATCCGCTCGGCGACGACGATGATGACTCGATCCCGAACCAGAGCGATCTGTGCCCGGTCACGTTCGACCGCGGCAACAACGAGGACGGTGACTGCTTCGCCGACGCGTGCGATCTGTGCCCGCACCTGCGCGACGACGTCTCCGACGTCGATCTCGACGGGATCGGTGACGCGTGCGACTTCCCAGGCAACACCGTCGACGCGCGCATCTTCGAGGGCTTCGACAACGCGGACGAGCTCCACTTGTTCAACATGGAGATCGATCACTCGCGCGCGCAGCTTCGCAACTCGACCGCCGGCCCGAGCTTCGGCTTCTCCAACCAGCCGTTGCCACCGACGTTCTGGATCGAGACGCGCTTCGAGATCCCCACCTCGCCCGCTGCATGGAACTTCGGTCTCATCTTCGGTGCGGTGATGCCCGGGGAGAAACCCATGGGCTGGGCTGTCACGATCTCGTCGTTCACGGCGAGCGAGATGCGAGCTCGCCTCCACCGGATCAGCAACGGGGCGTTCGTGGCGCAGAGCTACGAGCGCGGCTTCGTCGCGACAGGCTCGGTCCGACTCGGGGTCCGCGTCGAGGCTGGAGTGATCTCGGTGATCACGACGGTCGGGCAGACGACGAACACCGAGGCTGCCGACACGATGCCCATCGGGCCGCAGCAGCCGACGTATTGGGGTGTCACGACGAACGGCGGACTCGGCGCGTTCGACTACATGACGGCGCTGCATCACTAACCCGTTACGAAACCTCTTGCGATGCTCGCGAGAACCCCGTAGTAGTAACGCTTCCGCGCCGAGCGAACGATGTGTTCGATTGCGCGCGCCCCGGCGCTGATTACGTTGCCGGCCTTGGACGCCATGTCGAATCACGAGCAATTTCAGATCGGACGAGTTCCGATCAAAGCGTGGACACGCGGCCTCGACATCGAGGAGAGCGCGAAGAAGCAACTCGGGAACATCTCGCAGTTGCCGATCGTGTTCCGTCATGTCGCCGTGATGCCCGACGTGCACTTCGGCATCGGTGCCACGGTGGGCTCTGTCGTTCCGACGGAAGGCGCGATCATTCCCGCTGCCGTCGGCGTGGATATCGGCTGCGGCATGATGGCGGTGCAGACATCGCTGGATGCATCGCTGCTTCCAGACTCGCTGAAGTCGCTGCGCACGGCGATCGAGAAGGCAGTGCCGCACGGTCGCACGTCCAACGGTGGACGCGGTGATCGCGGCGCGTGGCACAAGGTGCCCAAGCCCGTCGACCATGCGTGGCGACCGTTGAAGATCGAGTACGCACAGATCGCCGAGAAGCATCCGCGCGTCGGCGAGGGCAACGACATCAATCACCTCGGAACGCTCGGCACCGGCAATCACTTCATCGAGGTGTGCCTCGACGAGTCGAACAAGGTCTGGTTCATGCTGCACTCGGGCTCCCGCGGCGTGGGCAACCGCATCGGCAGCTACTTCATCGCGCTCGCGAAGAAGGACATGAAGATCTACGTGCGCAACCTGCCGGACGTGGACCTCGCGTACTTCACCGAGGGCACCGAGCACTTCGCGGACTACGTGCAAGCGGTCGATTGGGCGCAGCGCTACGCCATGGCTAATCGCCAGCTGATGATGAACGCGGTGATCGACGCCGCGCGCGAGGAGCTCCCGCCGTTCGAGCTCGGCGAGACCGCGGTGAACTGCCACCACAACTACGTTCAGAAGGAGCATCACTTCGGCTCCGACGTGTTCGTCACGCGCAAAGGTGCGGTGAGTGCGAAGCTCGGTCAGCTCGGGATCATCCCCGGGTCGATGGGTGCGCGCAGCTACATCGTGCGCGGCCTCGGCAACCCGGACTCGTTCCACTCGTGCAGCCACGGCGCAGGTCGTGCTATGTCGCGCGGGGAAGCCAAGCGTCGCTTCTCGGTGAAGGACCACGAAGCGGCGACGGAGGGTATCGAGTGTCGCAAAGACGAGGGCGTGATCGACGAGACTCCGATGGCGTACAAGCCGATCGACAAGGTGATGGAGGCGCAGTCCGATCTCGTCGAGGTCGTTCACGAGCTCAAGCAAGTCGTGTGCGTGAAGGGGTAGCGTGACGGCTGTCGATATCGATGGCTCGCGCGGTGAGGGCGGCGGGCAGATCCTGCGCACGTCGCTCGCGCTGTCGATGATCACCGGCAAGCCGCTCGTCATGCGCAACATCCGCGCGGGCCGAGCAAAGCCGGGCCTGCGACGGCAGCACCTCGCGTGCGTCCACGCGGCGCGGGACTTGTGCGGCGCCACGGTGCACGGCGACGAGGTCAGCTCGAAGTACCTCGAGTTCACGCCGAGCACGCTCGTCGGGGGAACGCGCACCGTGGACATCGGCACGATGGGCTCGTCCACGCTCGTCGTGCAGACGGTGCTCTTGCCGATGATCGTCGGGGGTCATGCGTTGCGGCTCGTGATCCGCGGCGGCACGCACAACCCGATGGCGCCGCCGTTCGAGTTCCTCGATCGCGTGTTCCTGCCGCACCTTCGCGCGATGGGTGCGCGCGTGTCCATGACGCTCGATCGCCACGGCTTTGTCGGCGAGCGCGGCGACTTGGGCCAGCTCACCGTGGAGCTCGGCGCGAGTGAGGGCGAGAAGCTGCGTCCGATCGAGCTCACCGAGGCGCCGCCGGTCACGTCGCGTCACGCGCTCGCGATCCTCGCGCGCTTGCCCACGCACATCGCCGATCGCGAGTTCGGCATCGTCATCGACGAGCTCGGCTGGTCGCGCGCGGAGTGCGAGATCCGCGAGACGCGATATGGCGGCCCTGGCAACGCGCTGATCCTCGAGGTCGAGCGCGACGGTGGATCGCTGCGCGAGGTGGTGAGCGAGATCGGCGAGAAGGGTGTGCGCGCGGAGCTCGTGGCCGAGCGTGCATGCGCGCAGATGAAGCGGTACCTCGAGGCCGACGTCCCCGTGGGCGAGCACCTCGCGGATCAGCTGCTGCTTCCACTCGCGCTCGCGGGTGGAGGCCGCTTCAAGTGCGGTCCATTGTCGCTGCACGCGACGACAAACATCGAGACCATCGGGCGTTTCATCGACGTGCCGATTCGCAGCGAGTCCGACGGGGATAACGTCATCGTCACCGTGGGGTAGAGTCCCGCGCATGCCGAACAAGCTCGTCGCGCTAGGCGCACTCAACGGCCTCGTCTCCGTCGCTGCGGGTGCGTTCGGCGCGCACGCGCTGAAGACGCGGCTCGATGCACGCTCGCTCGAGATCTTCGAGACCGCCGCGCGCTACCAGATGTATCACGCGTTCGCGATGCTCCTCTGCGGCATGCTCGCCGCGCGAGCGACCACCGCTGGCTGGGCGTTTCAAGTGGGCATCTTGATCTTCAGCGGTTCGCTCTACGCGCTCGCGCTGACGGGCATCAAGGGGCTCGGCGCGATCACGCCGATCGGCGGAGTGGGCTTCCTCGTCGGGTGGGCGCTGCTCGCGTGGACCGCGTGGCGCGGCTAGCCTGAACGCTCGAAGTGCACGGTGTCGATCAGCACCGTCGCGCTGAACAACAGCGCCTTGAGCGCCGGATCTGGAATGCGATCGAGCTCGACCCAGAAGTTGTCGGCTTCGGTGAACGCCTCCTTGAGCAGGCCGCTCCACTTCTTCTGCACGACGCCGACCTCGACGTTCGATCCCGGCATGTGGATCTCGAACGTCCACGGACGAAAGATCGGACCGAACAGTGTGCACAGCACCTGGCCGTCCGGGCCTTCCACTTCGTACTTGCGCCGAACCCAGGTCCATCGGCGTTGGATCGCGCCGATGTACACGCCGTCTTTGTCGCGCACCTCCAGGCGGTGAAAGATGAGGCGAAACGGACGGCGCAGCACGAGCAGCTGATTGCCGCCGCCTGCGAGATCCTCGACGTGCGACGAGAACGGGCGATACGCACCGAGGAACACGCGCTTCAGAAAGTTGCCGAAGCCGGTGCCCTGTTCCTGGACGTTGAAGACGGGATTTCCCATCTCGTCGTAGACGACGTACGTGTTGCGCGCGTCGAACGACGTGAGGATCTCGAGCCACCGCTTGCGCTGGCGCACCGAGAGACGCGTGGTCTTCGCGAAGACCGCTACGGCTCCACTAGTTTGCGGAACGAGGGCGTTGCTCATGGCTCGCGCAGCGTACACTCATCACGTGCTTGCGGTGGAGAGAACCCATCGACTCAAAGAGGACCTCGACTGGCTTCCCGCGAGCGTTCGGCGCACGCGCAAGGTGGTGACGGGAACGATCGTCGGCGCGGTGTCCGCGGGAATATTCACGATGTTCGCGATCTCGCCCGCGATCATCGCGATCTTGTGGAAGGGCCTCGCGGCTGGCGCGGCCGGCGCCGCGGTCGCGGGCGAGCGCATCGGCCAGACCATGTTGCGCCGCAAGCTGAAGAAGATCGCGAGCGGCGAGATCGAGCTCGCATCGCTCGACGAGCGGCAGGAAGGCGAGCTCGTCGTCGTCGAAGGAGTCATCGAGGCGGAGACCACGATCAAGGGTGTGCTCGCGGACGCAAGTGGCGTGTACCGGCGCATGATCTTCAATCCCGCCGGTGCGAAGTGGGTCTACGAAGCCGCGGTGGACTTCGCGCTCGTCGACGACGCGGGCAATCGCATCTTGATCGAAGCGGGTGGCGCGCGATGGATGACGCCAGCGCGCGAGCTCGTCACGTATCCCCGCGCGCGCTTCGAGCAGCCGGACACGCCGGCGCCGGTGACAGCGCTGCTCCGCAAGAAGCTGCAGATCGAGGCGATCGAGGACGTGCTCGCTCCAGGAACCCGCGTGCAGGTGGTCGGCTACAAGACAGCGAGCGCGGACGTCACCGGGCGCGTCGTCGATTATCGCCTTCCACCACAGCGCGCGACGCTGCGATCGGGGCCCGCGCTACCGCTCGTGATCACGTCGGTCGAGCATCTGCATCGCTAAGAGCTGCGACG
Organism: Pseudomonadota bacterium; assembly: GCA_023428295.1. Lineage (GTDB taxonomy): Bacteria > Myxococcota_A > Polyangia > Haliangiales > Haliangiaceae > JABFXX01. The sequence goes on along the minus strand of JAEYYV010000220.1, from coordinate 68,290 downwards.
CCGTCCGAGCTTAGACAGCTTGCAGCACAATCGAGAACTTGATGTTCGCTGTCGCCATCGCATCCTTGAGCGCTTCCATCGTCCGCGTCGCGACATCCGTGACGTGATCCGCCGCCGTCCACGGCCGCACGTGCAGCTTCACGGCCGCGTCGGTGATCTCGGCGACATCGATCGACGGCTTGGGTGATTGGTTCACCCACTTCTCCGCGAGCAGCGCCTTCTCGATGATCGCGCGAATCTCCTCGATGTTCGCGGCTTGATTGATCGTGACGAGCAGATCCACCCGCCGCCGTCCGAGGACGGTGAGGTTCTCGATCGGCGCGATGATGATCTGTCCGTTCGGGATCGTGATCTCGCGATTGTCCGAGGTGATGAGGATCGTGTGGAAGATCCGGATCGCCTCGACGCGCCCCATGTACTTGCCGATCGTGACGAGGTCGCCGACCTTGTACGGCCTCAGCACGATCAGCATCACGCCTGCAGCAAAGTTCGACAGCGATCCTTGGAGCGCGAGGCCCACCGCGAGCCCTGCCGCGCCGAGCACGGCGACCACGGCTGTCGTCTTCACACCGAGCGTGTCGAGCGAGGCGATCACGATCGCCACGAGCGCGATGGCGTACACGAGGTCGCTCAAGAACTTGCGCAGCGACACGTCGAGGTTCGAGCGCTCCATCACGCGCTGCAAGCCGCGGATCAGCGCGCGCGCGATCAGGCGACCGACGTAGAACACGACGAGCGCGAGGAGGATGCGCCCGCCGAACGGCAGCAGATGATCTTCGGCGAAGCGAGAGATGTCCGACCAGGTGACGTCCATGGCCGGACGCTAACTCAGTGCCGCGGGTGCCGCGAGGGATCCCACGGCGGCGGCGCCATCGACTTCGCGAGGTGATCCAGGAACAAGCTCAGGCGCGGCGGAAGATTCTGGCGTGCGGGATACACGGCGTTGATCTCGCCGGGCTGACCGCTCCACTCGGGGAGAATGCGAACGAGGCGCCCCTCGTGCAGATCGCACGCGATGACAAACTCGGTCAACGCGCTGACGCCGAGGCCCGCGAGCACCGCGTCGCGCACCGCCATGATGTTGTTGCTCGAGAACTTCGCGGGACGACCGAGCTCGTAGCTCTGCTCTCCGTTCACGAGCGTCCACGTCTGCACGCGTGCGCTCGGCAGGAACAGCACCTTGTCGTGATCCTCGATCTCCTCGATCGAGTGCGGCACCTGGTGCTTCGCGATGTACTCGGGCGATGCGCAGAGCACCGCCTGAAACGTGCCGAGCTTCCTCGCGATGAGCGTCGACTCCGGCAGCGGCCCGAAGCGAATCGCGAGATCGAAGCCCTCTTCGATCAGGTCCACCACGCGATCGCTGCCCTCGAGCTCGACGTTGACCTCGGGGTTCGCCGCGTTGAACTCGGCGATGATGCGACCGAGGAACAGCGACGACAGATCGATGGGCGCTGTCACGCGCAACCGGCCGCGCGGCGACGCCTGCATGTCCATCACGACCTGCTCGGCCGCCTGCAGATCGCTCACGATCCGCGCCGCCCGCTCGTAGTACGCCTCGCCGATATCGGTCAGCGCGAGCTTGCGCGTGGTTCGCTGGACCAGCCGAACACCGAGTCGTTCCTCGAGCTGCGCCAGCTTTCGGCTCACCGTGGATTTCGGCAATCCGAGCTGTTCCGCGGCCCCGGTGAAGCTCTTGGTCTCCACCACCTTGGTAAAGACGACGATGTCGTTGAGATCCATGGCGCGCCGATTCTACGCGCGTGCTATCCGAAGTGCGTGAGTCGGTTGCCCGAAGTGCAGGCCAAGGTGGACGCGTTCTTCGCGCGTGTCGCCGACCGCCACGGCTCGGACATGCAGTGCGCCACCGGGTGCTCGGACTGCTGCCACGTCCGGCTGACCGTCACGCTCGTCGAGGCGGACGCGATTCGCGCCGAGGTCGCCTCCTGGACCGCCGAGCGCCGCGCCGCCCTCGTCGCCAACGCCGCGGCGGCACCGGCCGATCGCTGCACTGCCCTCGACGGTGGGGGCCGTTGCCTGATCTATGCCGCTCGCCCCATCACCTGCCGCTCCCACGGGGCGCCGATCCGGATGCGACAAGGCTCGCTGCCTGTCGTGCAGTCGTGCGCTCGCAACTTCACGCACGTCACGCCGGACGCGGACTGCGTGATCGACCAAGAGACCCTGTCCGCCCTCACGCTGACCGTGGACCGAATGGCAGGCAACGCGGGCGAACGCGTCGACCTCGCCTCTCTCTTCGAGTAGAGTCCGCGCGCTTTCATGGACACGCCCGAGTCTCTCCCGCTCGCTCATCCGCGCTTTCGCACGGTCGATCCCGCGATCTTCACCAAGAAGCTCGTCGGTGATTGCATGACCCACGCGTGTCAGTTCCTCGTGCCCTCGCAGCACGAGAAGCTCGACGCGTGCTGCCAGTACGGCTGCGACGTCGATCTCGCCGAGCGCGACGCGATCCTCGCGAAGGCCGACGACATCCGCCCGCTGCTCCGCCCCGAGGTCGCGAACCGCCCGTGGTTCGATACCGAGGTCGAGTACGACGAGGACTACCCGTCGGGCGCGGTCGTCCGCAGCGCGGTGGTCGACGACGGCTGCCTGTTCCTCCAGCACGATCAGCGCGGCTGCGCGATCCACCGTGCATCCATCGAGCGCGGCTGGGACTTCCGCGGCGTGAAGCCGGCGATCTGCCGCCTGTTCCCGCTGTCGTACGAAGACGACGCCATCGTCATCGCCGACGAGTACGAGGAGTACTCGTGCGCGCACGTCGAGGGACCGTCGCTGTATCGGATCTCGCGCGACACGATCGCCGATGTTTTCGGAGACGAGCTCGTTCAGGCGCTGGACGCCGTCGAGGCGCAAGTGATCGGCGCACAGCCCAAGCGCTTGCCGGTGCTGTAGCGATCAGCTCGGGCTGTTCTGCCGGCGGATCTCGTCGACCTGCCGCGCGTAGCCCTTCAGCGTCGGAGTTGGATCCACCTTGCTGCGCACGCGCACGATCGAGCCCGGCGCTTCGACGACGCCCGCGGCCATGGTCCACCCGGGCGGCACCCGTGGATCGCTCCAGAAGTAGAGCCAGCGCGCATCCTTGGGCGCGACGTTCACGCAGCCGTGCGACTTCACCTGGCCGAACGCGTCGTGCCAGTAGGCCGTGTGGATCGCGAGATCCTCGTCGGGATAGAAGAACTGCGTCCACGGAACCGTCGCGACCGAGTACGGATCCTCGGACTTCAGGTTCTTCATGTCGGCCTCGGACTCCTTGACCCACATGCGATAGATGCCGGTCGTGGTCGGCGTCTCTTTCTTGCCGCTCGAGATCATGGTCGCGTAGACGGCGAGGTCTCCCTCGAACGCGACGAGGATCTGCGTGTCGAGATCGATGTCGATCCAGCGCTCGCCCTTGGTCAGGTTCGCGGGCGGTGCGGCCGGCGCGAAGACGCGCACGTCGCTCGCGCGGATCCACTCGCTGCCTGGCTCGATCGGCGGCGCGCCGGGGCCGGGGCCTGGCGCGGTGGACGGAACACCGATGCGATAGGCGGTCGGCGTGCCCTTCTTGTCCGAGACGGTCTCGAGGATCGCGACCGGCGTGCGCTTGGGCAGCGAGCGCGCGATGCCTCCACCGACGGCTTTTCTCGTCGTGTACGCGGACTGGTAGCCGGTGGCGCGCGGATACACGAAGGCGATCGGTGCCGACAGGTCGGTGTCGTCGCCGAAGCGCGCGCCGCTATAGACCGACGGTTTGTGCTGCGAGATCGCCGAACGCAGGATGTACTCGTTGTCCCGCTTGGCCACCTTCCAGTACTGCTTGCCGCCGACGGTGATCTCGTCGTACTGGCGCACGGTGACGCTGCCGACGATCGGTGGACCTTCGACCATCGTGGGCTGCGGACCATCGACGGCCGGATCGATCTGCGTGATCGAGGTGACCGGGCCTTTCGGCTTCTCGTCTTTCTTTGGCTTGGTCTTCGTCTTCTTCGGATCGGGCTTCTTCAGCTGATAGGTGACCTGGTTCGCGGCGGTGACCTTGCCGTAGATGCCGGGGACGATCTCGCCGCGATCGAGCATCGGGACCTCGCGACCGTGCGCGGCTTTGGTGCTCGGCTTCATGTAGTCCGAGCAGACCCAGCCGTGCGGCACGATCTGGACCCAGGGCTTCTTGCAGCCCTTTCCCGCGGCGGTTTGCGTCCAGCGAACGCGCGTGTCGACGGCGATGGTGCCGATGCGGCGCGCGTCATCGCCGGGCTCGAGGCGGACGCTGACCGTTCGGGTCAGCTCGAGCGAGCGCGTGCTGGCCGGAAAGACCGGCGCTTCTATAGGTGCAGGCTCCTCGGAGCCCGTGACGGGGTTTGTCGTCGGTCTTCCGGCCACAGGGGGCTCGGGCGGCGTGTCTTTCTTGCCGCCGCAACCGAGTCCCATGGCCACGAGGGCCATCCACCAATGGCGCATTTCTGGTGCAGTAGCACGACCGTGATACGTTCGCATTTAGATGAAGCTCGGCGAGATGCTCGTACGAGATGGGCGACTCAGCGAAGCCCAACTCGACGCTGCGCTCAAGTATCAGGCGCGTGATGGTGGGCGGATCGGAACGGTCCTGTTCGAGCACGGGCTCATCGATCTCGAGGCGCTCACCGTCTACCTCGGGCTCGAGCTCGGCATTCCGATCGCGACGGGCGCGATGCTCGAGCGAGCCAAGCGCGCCGCCGTGCGCCTCCTGCAGCCGCAGCAAGCGTTCAAGCACAAGTGCGTGCCCCTCGTGGTGCAGGACCGGCAGCTGATCGCGGCGATCGAAGATCCGCACGATTTCGCGACCCTCGAAGCGCTGAACCAGATCACGGGGTATCGCGTGCTGCCGCGCGTCGCGCCCGAGGTCCGCATCTACTACTACATCGAGCGGTATTACGGCGTCGCTCGCCCGCCGCGCTACGTGAAGTTCTCGGATGCGCCGCGCGGCGACGAGAGCTCCGTCGATGTCGGGCTGCCCGCGCCGCCGCTACCAGGGTTGCCGCCGGTGCCCGCGTCGCCCGTGGCTGCGCCGGGACCGCGCCCGCGCCTCCGCAGCATGAAGATGGCGAAGATGTTCGACGACTCGGAGGCGATCGAGCTCGACGCCTACGATCTCATCGACACGCTGGACGCCGACGACGCCCCGCAAGCAGAAGCAGCGCCGCAGGTCACCGCGCAGCCGCGCACGCGTACCGGACCGTCGACGATTCCGCCGATCGCGGCCCCTACCGCCGTCTCGCCGATCACGGGAGACGTGGTGATGCGAAACCTCGCCACCGCGACGGATCGCACCACGATCGTCGAGGCGCTGCTCGGCTTCGCGTCGTCCACGTTCGCGGCCTCGGTCGTGTTCACCGTGCGCGACAACATGGCGTTCGGCTGGAAGGCGATCGGCAACCTGCCCGGCTACGCGAACGTCGAGCACATCTTGATCCCGCTCGACGCGCCGTCGGTCGCACAGTCGGCGATCGCCGCGGACAACGGCGTGTTCCACGGCGCGCTCACGCCGTCGACGGTGAACTCGTATCTGTACAAGGTGCTCGGCTGCTCCGAGCCCGCGTTTGTCGCTGCCGGGACGATCTCGATCGGCAAGCGCGTCGTGAACATCGTCTATGGCCACGGCCCGGCGGATCTGTCGGCGATCCAGGTCGGCGTGTTCCAGCAGGTCTGCCAGAGCGCGGCCGAGGCGTATACGCGCCTGATCGCCGCGAAGAAGAAGTAGCGCGCGCTACTCGAAGTTGATGCGGTTGGTCTGCACGTCGTGGCAGCCGCCGCGGTTGCAGTTCATGTCCGCCGCGGTGCCGAGCGGCGTGACCATGTGCACCGGATCCGTCGGACACCCGCTCGCGTCGGTCTTCGACGGGAACGTGACCTGCGTGGTGAGCGTCTCCGAGAACGTGAAGTTTCCGTCGCTGTCCGTGATCGCGACCTTGGTCATCCCGCCGTACGAGATGCGAACCGCCGCGCCCGGATTTGGCGTGACGCCGTCGGCCTTGTACACGGTGCCCATCGCACCGAACAGCGGCCCGGTACCGCCGACGATGTGACAGCCGGCGCCCATGCAGGCTTGTCCTTGGTTGGACGTTCCGCCGGTCGCGTGGATGTGCGCTTGGCCCGGCGTTCCGCGATCGATGCACGCGAGCACCGCACTGCCGTCGGTACCGGTGGCAGCGTCGGTCACTCCACCGACGGGAGGAACCTCACCGAGGTCACACGCCGCGAACGCGAAGAGAATCGAGATCGACGCGTGACGAGTCATAGGGAGCCTAGATACAGGAAGCCTAGATACCGTACGTGTCGATCCACATCTGGATCGTCGCTTTTTCTGTCGCGTCGAGATACGGAACCGAGAGCGGATTTCCGGTCGGGTGCTTTCCCTCGGCGTCGATCGTCACCGGGCCCGTGAACAACCGGTTCGACGAGGCCGGCTTCCGCGCATAGGTGGGGTTGGCGCCGTTGGCGGTGAGTGACTCGAACGAGTCCATCACCGGTGGCTGCACGGCGTGGCAGGCGGCCTGCGTGCAGTTCTTCCCGGCGGGACCGACGATCGGCACGACCATCGCCGTGTACATCGCGGCGGCCTGTGGATCACCACTGCCGCCGCCCGCATCGGCGCCGCCACCACCACCATTGATGGGGACCTCGCCGACATCGCATGCAGCGACGACGGCAACCAAAGAAGCGAGGAGGCTGACTCGCACGACTACCATTGTTACAGGAACCATCATGCAAGACCTAGGGCATGTGCGTCTTCAGCACGATCACGAGGCCGAACTCGTTGAAATCGCGGATCTCGTCGAGGAACTGAACCCGATGCTCCCGACGAGGCCGAGGGCGTCGGTCCCATAGCGGGGATGACTGTCCCCAAGGGTTTCGACACAGCGCACCCGGGTAGGTGAACGCTCACACCAGCGGGCCGCAGCGACCGTCACAGTGCTGCGAGGAGAGCATCGTTCTCCGAGGGTGTTCCAACGGTGATGCGAAGGCATCCCGCGAGAGGGCCTGCGGTCCCAAAAAACCGCACGACAATGCCGGCGTCGAGGAGCTTCGCGTAGAGCGACGGCGCGTCTCCGACTCGAACGAGCACCAGGTTCGCCGCCGACGGGAACACGTCGAAGCCCTTCGCGGCGAGTGCGGTCGCGAGGCGGCCGCGTTCGGCGACCACATGACCCGCTTGCTCGTCGCACCAATCCATCGCGTGCTCGAGCGCGATCTCGGCCGCGCGCTGATCGAGCGACGAGACGTTGTATGGCGGGCGCACCTTCTCGAGCACGCTCGCGATCGCCTTGCTCTGGATCGTGAATCCGACGCGCATGCCGGCGAGGCCGATCTTCGAGAACGTGCGCATCACGACGAGGTTCGGGTGGTCGGCGAGCGCGGCGATGTTCGAGACCTGCGCGTACGCGAGGTACGCCTCGTCGGAGACGATCACCGTGCTCGGAAAACGCGCGGCGAGCTCGGTCGCGATCTGCGGTCGCCACAGCGTGCCCGTCGGGTTGTTCGGCAGCGCGAGGAACACGATGCTCGGGTGATACGACTCGATCGCCGCGATCAGCGCGGGCTCGTCGAGCTCGAAGCGATCCGTGAGCGGGACTTCCACCGCGGGGAGCCCGCGCGCGATGGCGGCGAGCTTGTAGTAGACGAACGATGGCGACGGATAGAGCAGCGGTCCGGGGAACGCGTTCGCGAGCATCGCGATCAGCTCGTCGCTGCCGTTGCCGAACACGAGCTGCTCGCCGGTGATGTTCACGCCGGCCTCGCAGTTCAGCCGCTCGACGAGCAGTGCGCGCAACCGGCGCGCGTTGGGATCGGGATACCGCTCGAGCGCGACCTCGGCGAGCGCGCTCGCGAGCTTCTGGCGCAGCTCCGGCGGGAGGCCATAGGGCAGCTCGTTGGCGTCGAGCTTGGCGACCACGCGCGGAGGCTGCGCCACGTGATACGCGCTCGATCCGCGCAGAACGTCAGGGACACGCGCGAGCAGCGGGCCAAGCTCGTCGTCGCTCACCGCTTCGCTCGCATGAGCGCGGAGCGGCCGTGGCCGTCGAGGCCCTCGGAGGCGGCGAGCGTGGAGATCGACGACGCGTGCGCGGCGGCGGCGTCGGCCGAGTACTCGATGATCGAGGTGCGCTTGCGGAAGTCGTGCACGCCGAGCGGCGACGCGTAGCGGCCGGCACCACCGGTGGGCAGCACGTGGTTCGCGCCGGCGAGGTAATCGCCCGCGGCCTCCGACGAGTACGGCCCGACGAAGATCGCGCCCGATGTGGTGCAGCGCGCGGCGTGCTCGCGGGCGTTCTCGATCTGCAGCTCGAGGTGCTCGGGCGCGTACGCGTTGGCGAAGGCGATCGCGTCGTCGATCGATCCGACGATGATCGCGGCGCCGTGGGTGCGCAGCGACTTCTGCGCGATGTCCTCGCGCGGCAGCGTCGCGGTCTGGGTGACGAGCTCGGCGGCGACGTACGACGCCATCTGCGACGACGTGGTGACGAGGATCGCGCGCGCTTCGGTGTCGTGCTCGGCCTGCGCGATCAGATCCGCCGCGACCCACGCGGGGTTCGCCGTGTCGTCGGCGATGATCAGCACCTCGGACGGGCCGGCGATCGAATCGATGTCGACCTCGCCATAGACCTGGCGCTTCGCGGATGCGACCCACGCGTTGCCCGGGCCCACGATCTTGTCGACGCGCGGCACGGTGCGCGTGCCGTACGCGAGAGCGCCGATCGCTTGTGCGCCGCCGATCTCGAACACGCGGTCCACGTGCGCCAGTCGCGCCGCGAGCAGCGTCTCCGGCGATGCACCCGGCGTCACCATGATCACCTCGCCGACGCCGGCGACCTTGGCGGGGATCGCGGTCATCAGCACGCTCGACGGATAGCGCGCGGTACCGCCGGGCACGTAGAGGCCCACGCGTGCGAGCGGCGTGACGCGCAGCTCGAGGCGCACGCCGTCGAGGGTGACGTCCACTTCGGGATCGAGTTGGCGCTCGTGAAACGAACGAATGCGCCGCGCCGCGAGCTCGAGCGCATCGTGCACCGGCGCGCTGACCTGCCCCGCGAGCGTCTCCCATCGATCGCGCGAGACCTCGTACGAGTTGTCGGGAACATCCGCCGCGGGCTCGCGCTTGTCGAAGCGACGCGTGTAGTCCGCGACGGCGTCATCACCGCGCAAGCGCACTTCCGTGAGGATCGCGGCGACCTGCGCGTCGGTCTCGCCGGCCATGCGCGTCGTGCGATCGAGGATGGCGGCGGCCTCCGCAGTTCCGTAACGCAGTTGCTTCAGCACTACTTTTTCTTCTTCTTGTCAGACTTCTTGTCAGACTTCGTGTCGGACTTCTTGTCGTCCTCGTCGTCCTCGTCGGCGGACGTCTCGATCTTCTTCTCCGGAATCTTCACCTTGTCCGGATCGTAGTTGTCCATGTTCGGGCGCGGGCTACTCGGATCGTACGGTTCCTTCTCGTTGCCCTTCTTCGGCAGCTCCTCGGGTCCCGGTGGCAGCGGGCCCTCGAGCGAGCCGCCTGGGAGCCGCGACGTGAAGCGATCGCCGTAGTCCTCGATCAGCCGGCCCGGCACGTTCGTGCGGCCCTGCCCGCCGATCTTCACGACGTAGCCGCGCGCCGGCCAGATCACCCAGGTCTCGCCGGGGCCCTTGATGTGGAGGAGCCGGACGCCCTCGATCTTCTCCTCCTCGACCTGATAGCCCTTCTCCGAGGCGAGTCGTCGAGCGAAACGCACCGTCTCGCGAACGACGCCATCGTCGGTCTCGTACTTCGTGACCGTGACGTTCACGAGATCCTTGTCCGCGATCTGCCCGCGCTTCTCGGACTCTGCCGTGATGTAGCTGGCGCTGTGAGCAACTCCCTTGTTGCCCTCGATCCAGACCTCGACATCCAAGAGCGGGCCTTGGAACCGGCGGAACTTCCAGGATCCGAGATCCCCTTCCACGACACCGCGCTTGGGAATGGGTGCATTGCCGCCGCATGCGGCCGCGATTCCGACGACAAGCATCGCAAGGAGCACGACCCTCATCCGCTATATCGTACCTCTTATCCGTGTTGACAGCGCCGGGCCGTCGCTGAATAGTCCGCCCCAACCTATGGCCAGCTACCTGTTCTCCTCCGAGTCCGTCACCGAAGGTCACCCCGACAAGCTCTGCGACCAGGTGTCTGACGCCATCCTCGATGCGTGCCTCGCGGCCGATCCGTACAGCCGCGTCGCGTGCGAGACGGTCACCAAGACCGGCTTCGTGCTCCTCGCTGGTGAGATCACGACGAAGGCGCAGCTCGACTATCCGAAGATCGTTCGCGACGTCGTTCGCGACATCGGCTTCGTCGGTTCGGACACGGGCTTCGACGCTGACACGTGCGCCGTGATGGTCGCCGTGGCGCAGCAGTCGCCCGACATCGCGCAAGGTGTCGACCGCGGCGATCCCAAGAAGCAGGGCGCTGGCGATCAGGGCCTCATGTTTGGCTATGCGTGCGACGAGACGCCGGAGCTCATGCCGCTGCCGATCCAGCTCGCGCACCAGCTCGCGGCGCGCATCGCGCTCGTTCGCAAGCAGAAGATCGACGGCATCGACTGGCTCCGCCCCGACGCGAAGACGCAGGTCTCCGTGCGCTACGACGGCCAAGAGGTGAAGGGCGTCGAGGCGATCGTCGTGTCCACGCAGCACGCCGACTCGGTGACGACCGAAGCGATCCGCGAAGCGGTCATCGAGCAGGTCATCAAGCCGATCGTGCCCAAGGAGCTCGTCACCAAGAAGACGAAGATCCACGTCAACCCGACGGGCCGCTTCGTCATCGGTGGTCCCTACGGCGACGCCGGCCTCACGGGCCGCAAGATCATCGTCGACACGTACGGTGGCTACGCGCGCCACGGCGGCGGCGCCTTCTCGGGCAAGGATCCGAGCAAGGTCGATCGCTCGGCCGCGTACTACGCGCGCTACATCGCCAAGCACGTCGTCGCCGCGGGCCTCGCCAAGCGCTGCGAAGTGCAGTTCGCCTACGCGATCGGCGTCGCCGAGCCCGTCTCGATGCTCGTCGACACGTTCGGCACGGGCGTCGTCGCCGACGAGATCCTCACCAAGGCCGTCCTGAAGACGTTCGACGCGCGCCCGGGCATGCTCATCCAGGAGCTCGACCTGCGCCGTCCGATCTATCGCCCCACGTCGGCGTACGGTCACTTCGGCCGCGAGGGCTTCTCGTGGGAGCAGACGCCGCTCGTCGATCAGCTCAAGGCCGCCGCGGGTGTCAAGGCGCCGAAGGCCGCGAAGCCGTCGAAGATCGAGGTCGTCGAAGCGCCCGCCGCGAAGACCGACAAGAAGGCCGCGAAGAACGGCAAGAACGGCAACGGCGCGCACACCAACGGTCACGCGAATGGCAACGGCAAGGCCAAGCCGGCCGTCGTCGCGAAGGCCGTGTCGACCAAGGCGTCCAAGACCAACGCGCCGGTGAAGGCGCCGTCGAAGTCCAAGGCTGTCGCGAAGGGCAAGAAGGCCCCGCCACCGCCCGCGAAGAAGAAGGGCGCCGCGAGCGCTCGCGCGTAGCTGTTCGCTACCGCGCACCAGCGAGGCCGAGCACGAACTGCTCGGCCTCTCGTCGTTTCGGCCGACGGGACTTCGACCACGACTGCTGCGATGGTGTGGCATGTGATCGATCTCGCGTCCTTGGGGGCGAGTTCGTGCCAAGGTCGGGACGTGCGCAGCCTCGTCGCGATCGCCATGCTCCTCGCGAGCACGACGGCGTTCGCGCGCGAGACGCCGAGCCGCACGTGGACGGGACGCGTCGCGGCGCCCGGGGCCGTCGAGGACGCGACGGTCGCCGAGCGCAGCGCTCGCTCGTTCGTCGAAGCGCATCTGCGCGAGCTCGCGGTGGGTGCAGCGATGGACGAGCTCGTGCTCGCGGCCAACGTCGTCGGCGATGGCAAGCGCACCGTCTCGTTCTGGCAGACGTGGAACGGCATGCGCGTGCGCGAGGGGCAGCTGCACGTCGTCATCGCGAACGGCGCGATCTTCTTCGCGCAGTCGCAGACCGTGCCGTTCGTGGCGATCGCGCTCGGGCCCGAGATCGGCTTTGCGAAGCGGGGGCGCGTGATCGTCAGCATCGATGGCCGCGTACGCGTGACCGAGCATCGCGTGCGCGGCACGTGGGACGAGTGGGTCGCGCTCGATGGCAGCGTGGTGCTACGCGAGAACCGCGTGCGCGACGCGACGAGCACGCTGCTCTATGACGTGCCGAACCCGCGGCCCTCGATGCGCGCGGCGCTGCCCGCGAGCGAAGCGACGATCGATGTCGATGGTAGCGCGGTGACGACGGGGCTCGATGGCACGTTCACGTTTGCTGGAGCGGGCACGGTGGAGGCGTCGGTCGAAGGGCCGCGCGTGCGCGTGGTGAACGCGGCGGGCGCGCAGGCGACAGGAGCGCTGACCGCGAGCGACGGGCAGCCCACCACGTGGTCGCGCGCGAGCGACGAGCTCGACGACGCGCAGCTGAGCGCGTTCGTGCACGCGAACATCGCCAAGGCGCGCGCACAGGAGATCGTGCCCGGGCTCGCATGGATCGATCAGCAGCTGACGGTGACGGTCAACGAGTCGGGCGGGGCGTGCAACGCGTCGTCGACGGGAGATGATCTGCACTTCTTCGCGGGCGACGCGATGTGCGAGAACAGCGCGCGCATCGCCGATGTCGTCTATCACGAGCTCGGACACTCGCTGCATTTCCAGTCGCTGATCCCGGGCGTCGGCAACTACAACGCGGCGCTGAGCGAAGGGCTCGCGGACTTCTTCGCGGTGAGCATCACGGGATCGTCCGCGCTCGGGCGCGGCTACCAGCGTAGCGACACGCCCGTGCGCGAGCTGGATCCCGTGGGCTTCGAGAAGAAGGCGCCGGACGACCTCGTGCCGTCGCAACACCAGAGCGGCCTCGTCATCGGTGGCGCGCTGTGGGATCTGCGACGGCTCTTGATCGAGCGCCACGGTCCGATCGAGGGCAAGGCGCGCGTCGACCGCGTGCTTCGCGGTGTGCTCGAGAGAGCACCGAGTATCTCGAACAGCTATCTGGCCGCGCTCGTCGGTGACGACGACAACGGCGACCTGAGCGACGGCACACCCGACAAGTGCGAGATCGATGTCGCGTTCGCGCGGCACGGGCTCGCGCCCGCGAACACGCCGATCACGCGGTTCGCGCAGCTGATCGTCGACGGCGATCGCGTCGAGCTCCCGATGCTGCGAGGTACGCTCGCGTGCGAGCCGGCGATCGCGAGCGCGAAGCTGGTCGTCGACGGCGCGGCGTCACCGATGGAGATCGCGAGCGATGGCTTGCGCGGCAGGCTCGCGACGACCGGCCACGTTCGATTTGCGCTCGAGGTCGTGTACGCCGACGGCGAGCGGAGGCGCTTTCCCGAGAACGCGGCGGATCCCGAGTACACGGCGTTCGTCGGAGAGACTCGCGAGATCTGGTGCGAGCGGTTCGATACCGACCCCGAGTGGACGCAGACGCTCGTGGGATCGCCATCGCCGTGGACGTGGGGGCAGCCGCTCGGCTTCGCGGGTGATCCGCGCGCCGGGTTCGACGGCCCCAACGTGCTCGGCACGCAGCTGACCGGGGATGGCCGCTACGCGTCGGTCGCGCAGACCAAGGTCACGTCGCCGTCGATCGATGCATCGATGTATCGGCAGGTGCGCCTGCAGTTCCGCCGGTGGCTCGTCGTCGAGGATGCGATGTACGACGTCGCACGCGTCGAGGTGAACGGCGACTCGGTGTGGTCCAACGCGATGGCCGACGGATTTCTCACGCACCAGGATCGCGAATGGCGCTTCGTGGATCACGACGTCACCTCGTATGCGAACGCGCCGATCAGCGTCGCGTTCGGGCTCGAGACCGATGCGTCCCGCGCGCTCGGCGGCTGGAACCTCGACGAGGTGTGCCTCGTGGGCATCGACAAGATCGCGATGTGCGGCGACGGCGTTGTCGACATCGACGAGGAGTGCGACGGCAACGACGCGGACTGCCTGAGCGATTGCACCCTCGACACCGGTTGTTGCTCGAGCGGCAAGGCACCGCACGGGTCGACCATGCTCGCGCTCGGTGTGCTCGCGCTGCTACGTCGCCAGCGATCAGCGAAGCAGACCGCGTCGTCGAAGTAGCTCCACGAACGGGCCCGCGAGCTCGGCCGCACCGAACGTGTTCAGGTGATCGCGATCGCGAAAGCGCGCGACGCGATCGACGAGCGGCGAGCACGTCGGCCCGGGGCACAGCACGGACAGCTCGTCGAACACGACGAGGTTTGCGTGACGAGCCGCGAGCGCGCCGAGCGAGCGATAGATCGCGCCGAGCTGCGGCGCGATGGACGCGCGCGCGATGTCGCACGAATCGCCGCCCAAGAACCCCGAGCGGCACAGGCCGATGTCCTCGTACTCGAACATCGGCGGCGGGCCCGCCACGACGAGCGTCACGCCCCGTTGCGCGAGCGAGGACGCGAGGCGCTCGACCTCGTCGAGCCACGCGGGCAGATCCGCGAGCGGCTCGTGCGGCGGCGCGCGATTCACGTACAGCCGCGCGATCAGCACCACGTCGCCCGGCTGCAGTCGCTCCGTGATCTGCTGGAACAGCGCATCGCGCGGCTCGAACCAACCGTCCTTGGTCATCGGGAACGCCACGCCCGGCGTCTCGACGAGATGCACGCCCACGCCGGCCTGCTCGCGCGCTGCGTAGAGCATTCCTTGGAGATGCCCCGCGTGGCTGTCGCCGAGCGTCCAGATCGTCGGGGCGCCGGGACGCGTCGGTGCGGCCGTGCAGAGATCGAGCGTGTTGTCGCGAAGGATGCGATCCGCGCCGTCGCCGATCACACACCACGGATCGTAAGCGACACCCGAGCCCGCGACGGCGACGTACGCGGGCGGCAGCGTGATCGCGGTGCGCGTCGCCTCCGGCGCGAGGTCCGGGCGCTTCTCCAAGAACAGCGAGAGGCTCGCGACGAGCGCCGCTGCGACGAGCCCGCTCGTGATCACGAGCCAGCGGCGGCGCGTCGACGTGCGACGCAGCGGCATCTCGATCCCGTGAAACGTGGCTACCGCGAGAAGCGCGACGGCGGCCAGCATGACCGGAATCGTCGACGCGTGAAGCCCCACGGTCCAGCGTCCGAAGCACAGCACGATCCAGTGCCACAGATAGAGCGAGTACGAGATCCGCCCGATGTAGACGACCACGGGATGCCGCAGCCATCGCGACGGCGCCGTGCGCACGCCGAGCGAGCCGACGAGGAGCGCCGTGAGCGCGACGGCGGTGATCGTCGACGCCACGATGTAGTGGCGCGGCGCGAACTGCACACCGATCAATACGAGACACAGCCAGTGCGGTCGCACGCGGGCGAGCCACACCGGGCGCCTCGTCGCGACGAGCAAGTACGCGATGCAGCCGAGGCCGATCTCCCACAGGCGCATCGGCATCAAGTAGTACGCGGCCGATGGCGCGGTGACGCTCGCGTAGATCCACGCGACGAGCGATGCCGCGGAGAGCGCGATCATCACGCTCGCGAGCGCGCGTGCACCCGTCTCGCGCCGGCCGAACCCCGTGAACCACACGAGGAACGGGAAGACGAAGTAGAACTGCTCCTCGACGCCGAGCGACCACGTGTGCATGAACACGTTCAGCCGGATCGACGCGCCGAAGTAGTCGGTCGCTTGATCGTAGAGCAAGAGGTTCGAGATGCCGAACACCGCGCGCCGCCCCGTCGCGAGCGACACCGTGGGGTCCGGAATGATCACGCGCGCGAGCACGATCGCGACGAGCGAGCACACGACGAGCGCCGGCAACAGCCGACGGATGCGCCGCGCGTAGAAGCCCGCCATCAGCGCGCCGAGCCCGGTGCTCGGTCGCTGCGCGAGCGACGCGGTGATCACGAAGCCCGAGATCACGAAGAACACGTCGACGCCGAGAAAGCCGCTCGGCACCGCGCGATGGTGGAAGTGATTCGCGATGACCGCGATCACCGCGAGCGCACGCAGGCCATCGATCTCCGGGATGTACCCG
Organism: Pseudomonadota bacterium; assembly: GCA_023428295.1. GTDB lineage: Bacteria > Myxococcota_A > Polyangia > Haliangiales > Haliangiaceae > JABFXX01. The sequence goes on along the minus strand of JAEYYV010000220.1, from coordinate 52,254 downwards.
GCCTCGTGGTCACCCTTCGGCATCGCGTGCCGAACATAGGCGAGACGAGGCGCTACTGGATCGCGGACAGGCGCTTCTCGAGCTTGCCGCCGTCGCGATCGGTCTCGCTGCGCATGCCGAAGTACACCTTGGGGCCGCGCGGATCGTTCGGGATCGTGAGCTTCAGATCGAACGGCGCCGGACCGTCGACGCGCTCGATGACGTAGTTGCTCGTGACCTTGTCCTTGGTCTCGTGCAGATCGAACGTGATCGTGCTCCCCGTCGCGGAGAACGAGAACAGCTCGAACGTGCCCTTGAACAGCGTGCGGTCCTGGAACACGCCGCCGCCCATGCTCGGAACAAAGCGATAGACGAACAGCTTGTCGCGATCCGTCTCGGGCATGCGATCCATCCAATTGCGATCGATCAGCAGCTTCGGCGCGTCGTCCGTCGAGACGCGCGAGGACGTGGACGACGACGAGCACGCGGCGAGCGCGACGGTCAGAGCCAGTGCAGTACGCATGGCCCGAAGCATAGCGCCGCCGAGCGCGCGAGGTTACGCGGCTTGCAGGATCCGCAGCGCACCCTCGGCGCCGCGCTTGATCTGGCGCTGGCGCGCCTCCGCGGTACCACCGACGGCGCACACGAGAAGCTCGGAGCCCTCGATCGCGATCTTTCGCATCTGGACCTGCCACGCGTGGCCCGGGCCCAGGAGCGTGCCGCTGAACTCGTCGATGCGGCGTCCGACGAGCACCATGCGCGCCGCGATCTCGTCGCACGCATACGTGTCGCCCGACGCGGCGAGCGCGAGCCCGTCTCCGTCGGCCACGACCATGGCCTCGATGCGGCCGTCCTCGCAGCACGACAGCAGCTGATACTCGAGAGCTTTCTGGGTGATGTTGGCGCGCCGGCGACGTCGTTCGTTCCGCATAATTAATCGTCCCAACCGCCATCACGGGGGGCAAGAAATCGGCGGTTCCCGTCGACGACTGAGGCTAGGATGCCCGCCGTGCGCACCACCCTCGCCTTCACAACGACGCTCGCGCTGATGGCGTGCCACACGAAGACAACGCCCATGATTGTCACATCTCCGCCCGAGAACTGGCCCGCACTCGACGACAAGCTGCTCGCGGACGCCGCCGCCACGTACAACTTCCGCCTCGGGCTTCCGCTCCCCCTCGCGATCACGCCCGATGGCGCGGTGCTGTTTCGTCGAACCGGCGCGCGCTCGTTCACCGCGGATCTGTACGAGCTCGCACCCGATGGCACCGTGAAGACGCTCGCCACCGCCGCCGAGCTGCTCGGCACCGGCGAGGAGAACCTGTCCGACGAAGAGAAGGCGCGTCGCGAGCGCACGCGCACCGTGTCGCGCGGCATCGTGGACATCGATGTCTCCAGCGACGGCAACATCGTCATGGTGCCGCTCGGCGGTGCCTTCTATCTGATCGATCGCAAGGCCGGCACCAAGAAGAAGCTCGATCCCAAGGGCGCCGCCTACGATCCGCACCTCTCTCCCGACGGCACCAAGATCGCGTTCGTGCGCGACAACGCGCTGTTCGCGATGCGCGACAGCGGCGCGATCGAGGAGGTCTCCGGCCCCGCCGAGGGCCACCATCAGTTCGGCGTCGCCGACTTTGCCGCGCAAGAGGAGCTCGGCCGCACGCGCGGCTATTGGTGGTCCAAGGACAGCCACGCGATCATCTTCGAGACCATCGACAACAGCGCGATCGACACGCTCTACGTCGCCGATCCTCGCCACAACGACAAGAAGCCCGTCGAGTTCAAGTATCCGCGCGCCGGCACCAAGAACGCGATCGTCGGCCTCGCCATGCGCACCGTGCTCGGCTCCTCCAAGCCAGCGTCGCGCCCCGCTCCACGCAAGCTCGCGTGGGACCCGAAGTACGAGTACCTCGTCTCCGTCGATTGGTCACGCAAGGATCCCACGGCGCTCGTCATCGATCGCGATCAAGAGGAGCTCGCCCTCCTCCAGTTCAGCCGCGACACCGGCGAGACGCGCGTGCTCCTCACCGAGAAGGACGATACGTGGCTCAACGTCAACCACGGCGCGCCCGAGTGGCTCGACAACGACGCGGGCTTCCTCTGGATGAGCGAAGCCTCCGGCGAGTACGTGCTCGCGCTTCACGATAACGACGGCAAGCTCGTGCGCACGTTGACGCCGCCGGGCTTTGGCCTCACCTCGCTCGCCGGTGTCGACGGTGGCTTCGCGATCGTCGAAGCTTCTGTCGACCCGACCAAGCAGGACGTCTATCGCATCCCGCTCGCGGGCGGCGAGCCCACCAAGCTGTCCACGGACGACGGCGTGTCCAACGCGACCAAGGTGAAGCACGGTGTCGTCGTCATCGACACGGCCCTCGCCGCCGGCGGCAAGCGCGCCTACGCGATCGCCAACGGCACGTCACGCGAGCTGCCGAGCGTCGCCGAGAGGCCGCCGCTCGTTCCCACCACGGTGCTCGAGACCGTCGACATCGACGGCCGTGTCCACCACACCGCCATCACGCGCCCGCGCACCTTCGACCGCGCGAAGAAGTACCCCGTGCTGCTCAAGGTGTACGGCGGCCCGCACGCCATCACCGTCCTGTCCACGCGCGACGCCTACGTGATGGATCAGTTCTACGCCGACGCTGGCTTCATCGTCGTACGCAGCGACAACCGCGGCACGCCTCACCGCGGCCGCACGTGGGAGCGCGCGATCCTGAAGGACCTGGTCACGGTCCCCATGAACGATCAGGTCGACGCGCTGCAAGCGATGGCCGCCAAGCACCCCGAGATGGACATGTCTCGCGTCGGCGTCATGGGCTGGTCGTTCGGCGGCTACATGAGCGCGATGGCCGTCCTGCTCCGCCCCGACGTGTTCCACGCCGCCGTCGCTGGCGCCCCCGTCACCGACTGGGCCCTCTACGACACCGCGTACACCGAGCGCTACATGAAGCAGCCCGAGGACAACGCGAAGGGCTACGAGCACACGAGCGCCCTCACCCACGCCGCCAAGCTTTCGCGCCCGCTCCTGCTCATCCACGGCCTCACCGACGACAACGTGCACCTCGCGCACACGCTCGCGCTGATCGAGTCGCTGTTCGTCGCCGCCAAGCGCGCCGAGGTGATCACGCTCTCGGGCACGCACATGGTCCCCGATCCGAAGCTCTCTCTCGCCCGCGAGCAGGTGCAGATCAATTTCTTCCGCGATCACCTAGCGCATCCCGCCAAGTGATCCTCTATCGCGACGATCGCTGCGTCGCCGTCGACAAGCCGAGCGGGCTGTCCACGCATCGCGGCTGGGACGAGAGCGACGACGCGCTCCTCCAACGCGTGCGCGACGAGGTCGGCGTCTGGGTCTACCCGGTCAACCGCCTCGATCGCGGCGCCTCGGGCATCGTGCTCTTCGCGCTCGATCGCGACGCCGCTGCCCTCTTTCAAGCCGCGTGGCCCGACGCCGACAAGCGCTACCTCGCCATCACGCGCGGTCACCCCGCCGAGCACGTGCTGCTCGACCACGCCATCCCCCGCGCACCCGGCGAGGACCGCGTCGACGCGCGCACCGAGCTCTGGCGACGCGAGACCTTCGGCCGCTACGCGCTCGTCGAGGCGCGCCCGCACACGGGGCGCTTGCACCAGATCCGCCGCCACGCCAAGCACCTCTCGTGTCCCTTGATCGGCGACGTGCGCTACGGCAAGGGCGAGCACAACCGCATCTTCCGCACGCAGCACGATCTGCATCGCCTCGCGCTGCACTGCACGAAGCTGACGGTGCAGAACATCGACGGCACACCCTTGGTCGTCGAGTGCCCCCTCGCCGACGACATGTCCCGCGCGCTCGAGAGCTGCAGACGCGCGTACGCGTGAGACGTCAGTGCATCACGAGCTCGCTCAGAGGACGCGGGATCGGCAGCGGCGTGTGCACGATCGGGTTGCGCCCTGTCGAGTGATCCGTGCGGCGCGTGCGCTTGCGTGACTCGCTGAACTGGCGCACGTGATGCGCGCGCCAGCACGAGCCGTGATGCTCGTCGACGAGATCCGCGCCGTACGGCGGAACGACGCCGCGCGCGAGGAGATCCTTGCAGCGCTCTTGGCCCTCCGCATCGAGAAACGACACGAAGAACTCGCCGATCGCGTGTGGCGGCTCCACGTTCGCAGCGCGAAGAACCGTGACGCTGACGTCGTCCGCGTCTTCCTCCGCCGAGAAGTAGCGCAGCGCGCTCCATGGACGTCCCGTTTGCATCGGCAGGAGCGCCTCGAGCTGACGAAGCTTCGCGCGGCGATCGAGAAGGAGCGCGGAGAAGCCGTCGATGATCGGCTTACCTTTGACCATCGCGATGTCGTCCGCGGACATGCCGCCTTCGATCACGTCTCGCGGTTGGCCGACCATCTGCGCGACGACCTCGATCAGATCGGGCGTGAAGCCGGCGAAGCACGCGGTGGCCACCGTGGCCATGGCGCTGTCGACGCGCGCTGGGATGTCTGCGCCGACGGAGATCTCGCCGCTGATCGAGTCCATTCCGCCAGCGAGGTCGTTCGCGATCGAGGAGAGCACCGCGCGTGCGTCGGAGCACGCGCGGATCTCCATGGTGCCTGCGTGGGTGAATGCGGCGCGGAGCATCGTCATGAGCTGGCCGCCCATGGGAAGGGCGCGGAGGCGCTCGTCGTGGAAGCGGCCCCCTTCGTCGGCGAGGGTGCGCCACGTGGTGCCGAAGTCGCGAGCGGTGGCGTCTTCGGATTGCTGCGTGCCGATCGGCTCGTGCGTGGCGGAGGCGAAGTAGAAGGTGCGTAGGCGGTCCTTCGTGTCGGCGACGATGTGGAGTCCGACGACGTGTTGGAACTCGTGCATCATCACGCCGAACGCGCCGTCGTCGCTGGCACCCGTGCTGAAGAGTCCGGTGTTGACCATCACCGCGAAGCCGGCTTTACCGGTCTCGAGATCCGGGACAACGAACGCGTTGGGTTCGGGGTTGTCGACGAGGACGAGCGCCGGGCGGTGTTTGTTCAAGCGGCCGACGGGGCGATTGGCGCGGAAGGCGTCCCAACCGTCGTCGAGGAGCTTCCGCGTGGATGCCCACAGAGGATGCTCGGGGGAGAGGAGCGCGTGGGGTTCGCGGTGCTGTTCCGCCGCGATCTGCACCTCGAAGGTGGAGTACCAAGCAGCCGCGGATTCGTCGTCTTCGAACGTCTGGAAGCAATCGATGTCGGGGACCGCGCACTCGATCTGCGGGTCACAGACGCCGTCGTCGTAGCGCTTGTCACTGCAGCTGTTGCCCTGGCCATCGCACTTGCCACCTGTGCACTCGTTATCGTCGGCGTCGGGAGCGACGACGCACGCACCGAGCAGCCCTACGAACAGAAGAAGTTTGGGGGTCATGCATGTACGACACGACCCGATATGTTCGTCGCACGAAAATCGTCAGGCATCTTCTGCGAGCAAACGCACGACGGAGACATCGACCTCGGAGGCGATGCCCGCGAGGACACTGTCGATCGTCGACGCGCCGACATGGAGCCGCTCGACGAGGCCGAGGCGCGTCTGCGCGAGGAGCTGCTCGCGCGCGGCGGCGATCCAGCGCGCGACGGTCGCTCGATGCACACCAAGTGCAGGAGCTAGCTCGTCGACGCTGAGGCCATGGAGATGATGCATGCGCAGAAGGTTGCGATCGCGGGGAGAGAGCGTGGTGAAGGCGGCGCGCAGTGCGTCGGTAGCGGCCTCGCGGTAGCGCTCGGCGGAGCGGCCGTCGCCGTGCTCTGCGGCGATCGTCTCGAACAGCTTCACGTCGCCGACGAGGATCCAGCGCCGACCCGCGCGAAGTGCGTTGAGCGCGAGACGCATGGCCGCGATGCGAACCCACGCGCGCAGTGGGCCCTGCCCGCTGTACTCGGCGATGCGTGGAGCTCCGCCCACGGGCGCGACGAGGACGCGCTCGCGAACGATCTGCACGACCTCGTCGTGGTCGCTGTCGTGCAAGCGGCGGACGGCTTGGCGGATCACCGGGACGAGCTCGGCTTCGAACGCGGCGATCGCGGCGGCGTCACCGCTCGCGCAGGCGGCGGCGAGGTAGAGGTCCGCAGCGTGCGCATGACGTGCATCGTGTGGAACCGCGTGCTGGGCGAGGTATGCGGAGAGGACGGACGGCGCGATCGAGAAGGACCAGCGCGCGTGACCGACGTCGCACCAGTGGGCGAGTGCCGCGTCGTCGTCCTTGTTCACGGGCGCGAACGGTAGCACGCGTGATACGTGTCGATCGTGGAGTGCCCGGAGGAGAACACGTGGCTGCGCTATCTCGGTGGAGGCACACCCGACGAGCTCCACGTGCATCTCGATGCATGCGCCGAGTGCCGCGTGATGTTCGCGGAGCTCTCGCGCGACGAGCGGGTGCTGGCGCGTGGTGAGCAGATCGCGCGCTACGTGGTGATCGATGTCCTCGGGCGCGGCGGGATGGGCATCGTCTACAAGGCATTCGATCCGGAGCTGGATCGCGCGATCGCGCTGAAGCTCGTCCTCGGCGAGGACGAGGGCGCGCGCGAGCGTTTGTTGCGCGAGGCCAAGATGCTCGCGCAGCTCTCGCATCCCAACGTCGTCGCGGTGCACGACGTGGGCACCGTCGGTGACGACGTGTTCATCGCGATGGAGCTCGTCGCGGGTGTGACGCTGCGGCAATGGCTCCGCGCGCCGCGGAGCACAACGCAGATCCTCGCCGTGCTCGCGGACGCAGCGCGCGGGCTCGCAGCGGCGCATCGGCTCTCGATCGTGCATCGCGACTTCAAGCCGGAGAACGTGATGGTCGACGAGAGCGGTCGTGCGCGCGTGCTCGACTTCGGCCTCGCGCGCGCTGCCGGGACGATCGCATCGAGATCTCCGACGGACGGTGGCGACGGTGCGATCACGCGGTCTGGTACGGTCGCTGGAACGCCTCGTTACATGGCGCCCGAGCAGGCGACCTCGGTGGACGCCACGCTCGATCAGTTCAGCTTCTGCGTCGTGCTGTACGAGGCCCTGTACGGAACGCGGCCGCTCGCCGACGATGTCCCTCCCTCGCGACGCGGGGTGTCGCGACGCGTGCGGCGCGCGTTGCAGATCGGATTGCGCGCGGATCCAGCGCAGCGTCATGCCTCGATGGACGCGTTGATCGACGAGCTGCGTCCACCGCGTCACGCGCGCACGGTGATCGCGGTGCTCGCGTTCGCTGCGCTCGCGGGTGGCGTGGCGACGGCGTGGACGATCGCACGCGCGCCGTCGCTCGATGACGCGTGCTCCACGACAGCAACGGCGATGGAGCGCGTGTGGAGTCCAGCGCGTCGTGCGGAGCTCGCCTCGATCGCGGGCGAACCCGTGGCCGCGCAGGTGGACACGTGGACGCTGGCGTGGTCGACGCGGCGCAAGGAGCTGTGCACGCAGACGCTGCGCGGCGACGAGGAGCAGAGCATCGATATCGCGCAGCAGGTCGGCTGCTTGCGACGGAGATTGACGGCGCTCGACGCGTCGATGAGCGCGATCGTGCACGCGAAGATTCCAGAGCTGGTGCGCGATGCGTCGAGTGCGATCACGCATGTGGGCTCGCCGACGGTGTGTGATTCGTACGAGCGAGGACCGACCGACGACGCGGCGCGGGCACGCTGGATCCCGATCTTCCAATCGATCATCACGGCGCGCATCGCGCTGAAGAACGGCAAGCTCGACGAGGCCGAAGCAGCGGCGCGATCGGCGGTCGAGGCCGCGCGCGCGCATCCCGAGCCCGACGTGATGTCCGGTGCGCTCGGCGTGTTGGGGCTCGTGCAAGCGGAGCGCGATCAGTTCGCCGAGGCGCACGCTACGCTGAACGAGGCGATCCGGCTCGCGACGATCGCGCGCGAGGACGAGATCATCGTCGACAGCTGGAGCGCGATCCTGCTCATGGGCGTGAAGGGGTACGACAAGGACATCGAGGCGGCGATCTTCGGCGCGGAGGTCGCGGCGTCGAAGCTGCCCGAGAGCTCCGCGGTACGCTGCATGCTCGCTGCGCGCGCGGGCACGATTCACGCTCGTCGCGACGAGCTCGATCTGTCCGTCGCAAAGCTCGGCACGGCGCTCGCGTGCTGGCGCGACCAACGCATCCCGAACCCCGAGGCCACCCTGCAAGCGCACTTCGTGCTGGGGATGGTCCACATGAAGCGCATGCAGTGGGACGACGCGCGTCGCGAGCTCGAGGCGGCGGTCGCGGGCTGGGAGAGCGAGGCGCCGCATGGTGATCTCGCGATGGCGCTCGCCAGCCTCGGCACGATCGCGCTCGTCGTCGAGGACGATGCGAGCGCCGAGCGCTACTACCGCCGCACCATCGCGGTCGCCCACGAGCTCGGTGACGAGGCGACGTGGGGAGCGACGCACGGCCACCTCGCGTACGTCCTCGTCCGCACGAAGCGCTGCGACGATGCGGATCCGGTGCTCGCGATCGCGCGCGCGCACTACACGAAGCTACGCGGCGAGCGGTCGCTCGAGACCGCGGCGATCATGGTCGGCGAAGCAGCGTGCGCTCTCGAGCGGCGACAGCACGCGCGTGCCAAGCAGCTGCTCGACATCGCGAAGCCGATCATCGATGCAGCGCCGGCCGCCAATGCGTCGACGATCGCGCTGGCGAGCTTCACGCTCGCGAGAACGATCGTCGCGACGCGCGGCTCGACGAAGCGCGCACGCGAGCTCGCGGAGCACGCGCTCGCCAAGCTCGCGGGTCATCCGTTCGCGATACACCGCCGCGAGATCGAGGCGTGGCTCGGTGCGTTGCGCTAACGAGACTGCTCGATCTCGTTCAGGAGCTCGCGATAGAAGTCATCGCCGGTCAGGTAGAAGCCCCACAGCCGCTCGACGGGCTTGATGCCGCGGCGCTCTTGCCAGATCACGAGGTCGTCGAACTCGCCCTCGAACCAGCCCCACAAGAAGCGCGCGCGGAGCACGTCGAGGCCGCGCGCTTCGATCTCGCGGATCGCTTCGTCGGTCTCGAGATCGTCGAGATCGTCGACGAGATCGCTCGCTTCGTCGAGCACCACGCCGAGGTGCGCGATGCCCTTCTTGGTCAGCTTGTACTTCGCGCTCTTGATGTCGATCTCGATCAGCTCGTCGACCGCGAGCTGCTGCAGGTGCTCGTCGAGCGGCGTGAGCTGTCCGTCGACGACGACGGGGAACTCCATGCCCCCTTGCTTCACGCCGATATCGAGCTGGCGCAGGATCCAGAGGCCCACGTAGGTGTGCTTGGTCTCTTCATCGATCGGGCTCTGGCGAACGAGGCTCGTCATCGCGTGCTCCAATTCTCGGCGGTGAGCAGGATGTCTCCGTTGTCCTGGTCGCGCCAACTCTGTACGTCGCCCATCGGCAACCACAACGTGCGGCGCGCATCGATGCCCGCGAGCTGCGCGTGATGCGGATTGCATACGCACAGAACGATCGTGCTCGTCGAGGGCAGCTTCGGTAACCACGTCGCCAGAAACCTCGATGCCATCACCGCGACGGATCCGCCGTGGATGTCGAACTCGAGCTGCAGGTCGTTGGCGATCGCGGGTGCGTCGTCGGCGGTGTGCACCGCGACGAGCAGCGAGTCCTTCACGACGCGTCCCTCGTCGACCAGCGCGATCGGCTCGGTGTCCGGTCCGCCGCGCCGGGAAGGCGTTGCTTCCTCGACGAGGACGAGCTTGGGGGCAAGCGCCCAGCCATAGCCCGCGTAGTCGCGGTCCGGCAGGTCGCGATACCGGGCGAGGTTGAGCAGCTCCTCGACGGGCCGCTCGGTGAACGGAAGATCGGCGATCTTCATCGAGGAGGCATCGCTTCCGATGCCCTCGGGTTAGTCGACGAGGAGCGTCGGCTGCGTGGTGCGTCCCGCGCGAGCGAGACCGAAGCGTCCGCCACCGCCCATGCGACCACCACCACGCGAACGCGGCGGCGTGGAGCCGCTCGACGGACGGTTGTACGAGCGACCGCTCTGCGAGCGCTGGTACTTGGTCGGGTTGGCCGCGCGATGCGCCGAGCGCGTCTGGTTGATCTGCGCGTGGCGCTGCGGGGACGTCGCGTAGCCCTGCCGGTACATCGGGACGTACGACGGCATGAACATGTTCGACATCATCATGCCGAGCATCATGCCGCTCGCGATGCTGAGGAACGGCGAGTGGTACCCGTAGTACGGGCCGTATCCGGTGGTCTGCATCTGCGCAGTGCCCTCGCCGGTGATCTCGCGCTTGATGGTGAAGATCTTCTCGGACTCGTCGACCTGACCGTCGGTGTTCTTGTCGAAGAAGCCGGTGACGACCTGGACCTTCTCGTCCTCGTCCTTGACCGAGATCGAGATGATCTCGTCACCCTCGTAGATCTCGTTGATGCGCTTCTCGAGATCCTCGGGACCGTTCGCCTGCTTGTAGGCCTCGTTGACCTTGTCCCAATCGATCTTGACGTTGGTGTTCTCGGTCGTCGCCCAGCGCTGGTTGCCTTCGCGCTCCGAGCTGCAACCCGCGCCGATCGCCGTCAGCGGAACCAGGATTGCGAGCGACGCCGCTAGGTGCTTGACCTTTGAAATCATGGGGGAACCGTAGTGTCCACCTCCCCCTCCGTCAAGCACGCCATACGATTAGCCTCGTGAGGAATTTATTCGCGACGTCGCTGGGTTGAGCCGCGTCCATCGCCGCCGAACTTCGCGATCACCCAGTCGGTCGCGACGCGGTAGTCCGCGAGGCTCCCGGTCACGGACATCACGAAGGCTCGCGAGAACACCTCGACGCGCGCTTCATGATCGCGAAAATCAAAGCCTTCGGGCAGGTCGTAGGGCCTCCACACGAGCTGGTCTTGGTCGACGACCGGCGCCGGTAGCGAGCGTGCCGACGGGAGTTTTCGTCGGGATTTGCTCGCGATGTGATGGGTGAAGATCTGCTGCTCGCGCCCGAAGTGGGCGAGCGTCGTCAGCGCCAGGTTGCGAAATCGCTCGGTCTCCTCGTCGAGGACGAGGCCCTCGGTGATCGCCGTGCACAGCGCCGTGCAGTCGCTGTCCCACAGAACCGCCGCTGCGCCCTCGAGGAGTCCGCCCGCGATCTCGGGCTTTCCCTCGCGCCACAGCTGCTCTGCACGGAGCGCACGAAGTACGAGCGGTACGGAGTCCGCGAAGATGCCGCGATTGGTGCGGCGCAAGACATCCTCGCTGCCGTCCCCGAGCTTCTCGAACGAGTCGAGCTTTGCGAGGCGCTCGATGCCGAGCCGCGACGCGAGCTGGGCGACGCGCGATGCAGCGCGCCCGACGAGGCCATACACGCGCGCGCGATCCATTCCGCCGAGCACCTGCACGATCCCGAGGATCGCGACGACGGGCCACGGATAGCGAAAGTCGAGGCGCTCGCCGAGCTCCATGTAGCCCGCGATGCGCCCGTACAGCGAGCGATTGTACTTGCGGAGCCAGCGATGCGACTCGGCTGCGAGGTCCGCTTCCTCGACGAGGAGCTCGGCGCGTAGCTCGGGCGGGATCATCGCGAGCTGATCCTCGACGGCATCGCGCACGTCGTCGGCCGTCAGGAGCGCGAGGTCTTCTCCCATCAAGCGAAAGCTCGGTGCGCTCGGATCGCCGAGCCGCGCGCGCAATGCATCGATCAGCATCGCGCGACTATAGGGCTACGCGACGAGCGTGTCGTCGAGCTCGATGGCGCTCGCGTCGAGGACCGCCCAGATCACCGCGGCGATCACCGTCGCGACCGCGTCGCGCTCGGTCTGCGTCAGCACGACGTGCAACGCGTCGATCTGCTCGCGCAGCGACTTCACCATCGCGCGATCACAGCGACCGGCGCGCACCTCGTTCAGCGCGGTCAGCAGCTGGCGATGATCGAGCCGCAGATCGCCGACCGGTGTTCGACCACCGAGCACCTGACACGCGAGCGCGAGGCCGGCGCCGAACGCGCCGTGGTCGGGAGACGACAGCTCGACCTCGAGCATGCGCATCACGGCGGGCTGCCGGATCGCGAGCCAACTGACGTCCTGTTCGGCGAGGTCGACACGGTCGAGCACCATGGGGTTGACTTCGGCACGGCTAGATCTGGGGCGCCAGTTTTCGGCTATGGTGCCGTCGATGGAGACCACCCGCGCAGCGTTTATTGTCGACGGTGTTCGCTCGCCTTTCGGGCGGTACGGCGGAGCGCTCGCCAACGTTCGCGCCGATGATCTCGCGGCGCAGGTGATCGCGGCGCTCGTCGCGAAGACGCAGATTCCCGTCGAGCGAATCGACGACGTGATCTTCGGGTGCGCGAATCAAGCGGGCGAGGACAACCGCAACGTCGCGCGCATGGCGGCGCTCCTCGGTGGATTGCCCGTCGGTGTTCCGGGCGTGACCGTGAACCGCTTGTGCGGATCGGGCATGCAGGCGGTCGCCGATGCAGCGCGGCTCATCGCGACGGGCGAAGCGGATCTCGTGATCGCCGGCGGCGTCGAGCAGATGACGCGCGCGCCGCTCGTGATGGGCAAGGCGAGTGAGGCCTTCGGTCGCGGACAGACGCTCTACGACACGACGCTCGGCTGGCGCTTCGTGAACCCGAAGATGGAAGCCACGCACGGAACGCTCGCGATGGGCGAGACGGCCGAGCGAGTCGCCGAGCGCTGCAACGTCACGCGCGAGGCGCAGGATCGGTTCGCGTGGACCTCGCAACAGCGCGCCGGCAAGGCGCTCGCCTCGGGACGCATGGCCAAAGAGGTGGTCCCCATCGTCACGGGTGTCGAGAAGAAGACCGGCGCGCCGATCAAAATGACTATAGACGAGCACCCTCGTCCCGAGACCACACTGGAACAACTACAGAAGTTGCGTCCTGCGTTCTCCAAGACTGGCACCGTGACCGCGGGAAATGCGTCCGGTCTCAACGATGGTTCGACCGCATTGCTCCTCGCGAGCGAGGCGGCCATCAAGGAGCTGGGCCTCGTGGCCAAGGCTCGATACGTCACCAGTGCCGCGGCGGGAGTCGAGCCGAGCTACATGGGCCTGGGTCCGATCCCGGCGTCGAAGAAGGCGTTCGCGCGTGCTGGTCTGACCGCGCAAAACATCGATCTTGCTGAGCTAAATGAGGCGTTTGCCGCACAGGCCCTGCCCTGTGTCGAGCAGCTCGAGCTCGATCCCGAGAAGGTCAACGTGAACGGCGGCGCGATCGCGTGGGGGCATCCGCTCGGTGCATCGGGTGCTCGTCTCGTACTCACGCTCGTGACCGAGCTCGGCGAAACGGGTGGCCGATATGGACTCGCGTCCATGTGTATCGGGGTGGGGCAAGGGATCGCCACGATCGTCGAGCGTGTCTGATTTTTCAGACACTACGGACACCGTCCACCTCCCCATCGCGCCCCCATTATTCAGAATCGAAATTGCGCCCGCGCATTACACAGATCATGAGACAACGGACCTGCCTCATTTTGCGTCGGGGGAACGGAAGCGGGGCTTGTAACGGATGAGCGTCCAAGACCAAGTCACCAAGTCCTTGAAGCTTGTCGGCCGCGTGCTCGGCGACAAGTTCAAGCTCACCGCGTGCATCGGCATCGGTGGGAGTGGTGCGGTCTACAAGGCCGATCAGATCGCGCTCGGCCGCACCGTGGCCGTGAAGATCCTGAACGAGGATCTGTCCGCCGACGCGCGCATGATCAAGCGGTTTCGTGACGAGGCGATGTCGGCCTCGCGCCTGAACCATCCGAACTGCGTCTCGATCATCGACTACGGCCAGGCCAACGACGGTCTCCTCTATCTCGCGATGGAGTACGTGAAGGGCCCGACCCTCACGCAGCTGCTCGTGAACGAGAACCCGCTCGCGGTGGATCGCGTCGTCGACATCACGATGCAATCGCTCGCCGGCATCGAGGAAGCGCACCTCGCCGGCGTCGTCCACGCGGACCTCAAGGCCGACAACATCATTCTCGATCAGCGCCGCGCGGGCGTGGATCTCGTGAAGATCGTCGACTTCGGTATCGCGCGTCTCGTCACGGGAACGCGCGAGCAAGAGGACCGCTCGATCAGCGGCACGCCCGAGTACATGGCGCCCGAGGTGATCAGCGGTGCACCGCCGAGCTTCGCGTCGGACATCTACGCGGTCGGCATCATTCTGTACGAGCTGCTCGCGTACAAGACGCCGTTCTTCGCGGGCTCCACGACGGAGATCCTCGCGAACCACCTGAAGGCGATGATCCCGTCGCTGGCGTCGCGGCGCGAGCAGGTGTCGCGCGAGCTCGACGCGATCGTCGCCAAAGCGCTCGCCAAGCATCCGAGTGATCGCTTCGCGTCGGCCGCCGAGATGCGCGAGGCGCTGGCGGCGCTGAACCTGCGCTCCAAAGCGCCGCCCACGGACAAGTGCACCTCGTGCGGAACGTCGTGCGCCCCGAGCTTCAAGTTCTGTCCCGAGTGTGGCGCCCCGCGCCTGCGCGTGAGCAAGACGTTCGAGATTCCCTCGGCGCCGGTGGCCGAGGTGCTGCCGCTGCCGTTCACGGGTCGCACGGAAGAGCTCGAGACGCTGCTCGCCCACATGCGCTCGACGCCGATCCCGACGGTCACCAACGCGGACGGCACGCAGAGCAAGGGCTCCAACGCGTGCTTGCTCGTGACCGGCTTCGACGGTGCGGGCCGCAGCGCGCTGCTGCGCCACGCGTACTCGCAGCTCGGAAACGACGGGCGCGTCATCTATCAGATCGGCCCCGATCCGAGCGGTCTCGCCGCGCCGTTCTATCCGATTCGTTCGCTGCTCGCGGCGGTGCTGCAGCTGCCACCGGTGTCGAGCGAGGTCGAGCTTCGCGATGCCGTCATGCAGATCGGGCTCAACGAGCGCGACATCCCGGGCATCGCGCAGCTGTTCGGGCACCCGACGAGCCTGCTCGAGCTCGAGCCGCCGGTGCGCCGTCGCGAGATGGTGTGGTCGGCGTTGCGTGCGCTCGAGCGTGCCGCGCTGACGGGTCCCGTGACGATCGTGTGCGAGGACATCGATCGGTTCGATCATCCGAGCCTCGAGATCCTGCGTCGCACCACGGAGGTGAGCGAGCTGATGCTGCCGCCGATCGTGATGACCGCGACGACCATGTTCGGTTCGCAGTGGCCGTCCACGGTGCCGCGCCTCGAAGTGGGTGCGCTCGACGCGAGCGATCTCGAATCGATCGTCGGGTACCTCGAGACGGCCAACATCCGCGGGTTGCCGCCGGTGCAGCAGCTGTTCGAGACCACGCGCGCGTATCCGGGTCACGTGGAGCACGTGGTTCGTTACATCCTCGAGGGCGGCAAGGCAGAGGACACGCAGACCTCGTTGCCCGACTTGATCTCCGCGCGCCTGTCGATGCTCACGCAGTCGACGCGTGACGTGCTGCAAGCCGCGGCGGTGCTCGGCATCGAGCCGCAGCTCGATCTCTTGCGCTCGATGCTTCCGTCGGACGCGCTCGAGCCCGCGATGGCGGATGCGGAGCGCTCGGGTCTGCTCGGGCACGATCCGTCGGGCGAGCTGACGTTCACGTCACGCCTCGTCCGCGACATCGTGTACGACGCCACGCCGGCCGATGTGCGCCGCCGGCTGCACGCGCAAGCGGCCGCTGCGGTCGAGGCGATGTCGCCGGACATCGCGCTGCTCGGTCACCATCACGATCTCGCGGGTCACGCCAAGGAAGCGATCACGCTGCTTCGGCGCGCGGGCGATCACGCGAGCGAGCAGCTCGACGAGGTCGGCGCCGGCCAGTTCTATCACCGCGCGCTCGTCGCGGTTCGCCAGGCCGTGCATGTCGGCGACGACGACGGGACCGCAGAGGCGCAGTTCGTGATGCTCTCGGTGAAGCTCGCCGACGTGCTGCGCACGCGTGGCGAGACAGCGCTCGCGCGTGGCGTGCTCGCCG
The DNA here is from genome assembly GCA_023428295.1 of Pseudomonadota bacterium. Taxonomy (GTDB): domain Bacteria; phylum Myxococcota_A; class Polyangia; order Haliangiales; family Haliangiaceae; genus JABFXX01. The sequence goes on along the minus strand of JAEYYV010000220.1, from coordinate 36,446 downwards.
AGGCGCGCGACTGGTCCGGCTCGCCGCTGCTGGTCGCGCTGATCGATCGTGCGAGTGCATCGATCGCGCTGTCCGAGGGTGACGTCGATGGTGCGATCGCGGCGCTGCGCCGCGGTGTGGGCCGCGCGATCGCCACCGGCGACATGAGCCTCGTCTGCGAGCTGTACCTCGATCTGTCCGCGTCGCTCCTGCGTGCAGGCGATCCGGACACCGCGCTCAACGAGCTCGTCGAGTGCATCGATCTCGCGACGCTCGGCGAGGGCTTCACCGCGATCGATGGCCCGGAGCCGTTCTGGCGCATTCTGCGCGCGCAGGCGCAGATGATCGACAACGCGGGCGACTCGTACCGAGCGTTGCGACTGGCCGAAGCGGCGCTGTTCCACGCGCAGCGTGTTGGCTCGCGCCTCGGCGCCGCGCGCGTCCAGCAGTTGCTCGCTTCGCTCTGCGACAAGGCTGGCCTCGGCAACAAGGCAGAGCGCTATCGCAACGCCGCCATCACCGAGATGCGATCGCTAGGCGATCGTCGCGCCACCGCCGAGCTGCTGCTCAACGACACGCCGGCCAAGGGGGCCGTGATCATGTCCTCGCGGATCGACGACGCCATGCAGCTGACCAAGGAGATTGGTTGGACCGAGGGTCACGAACGCGCCAAACGCAAGTCGACCCCGCCCACGGATGTGAAAACGTAGAGTTGATCACTTTCCCCTGAGTCAAAATAGGTGACATCGGATACTGTTTCGCCGTGGGCAGTATCCTGATTGTCGAAGCAGATCCCGCGATCTGCGAGCAATGGGCGACAGCACTCGACGCGACGGGGCACGCGGTCCACACAGCAGCACACCCTCGGGATGCGTTGCCGATGGTGCGCGATGGCGGCATCGATGTCGTCGTCGTCGACACGTACGATCCACGCGTCGGCACCGTGGAGCTCGCGAAGAGCATCGCGCTGTTGCCCGACGCACCGCCGCTGATCCTCGTCTCCGACTCGCCGCACGCGCCCGAGCTCTCCGCGCGCATGGGCGCCGTGGCGTTCGTGCCCAAGCCGTGCGAGGCGCACGAGATCGTCGCCGCGGTCGAGCGCGTCGTCGGTGCGATGCGGCCGGTACGCGTCGTCGACGACGAGCCCACGACGCGCACGCGAATCTACTGAACGAACTGCGCGAGCTCGAACACCGCGTCGGCCGAGATCGTCACGTGCATCGGGCTCGTTCGATCGCGATACGTGGCGAACGCGAGGCCGATCTTCTCGCGCGCGGCCATGGCGAACAGCTCTTGCCCCGAGATGCCGACGATCGAGTAGTCCTCGCGGCCGAGCTTGGAGTCGCTCGCGATCCACTCGAGCGTCGTGGCGTCGCCGAACACCGGCATCCCCGTCATCTCGCCGAACACGCGAAGTGGCGCCGAGCCGTCGGAGTCGAGGAGCAAGAGGAACGGCAGCTCTCGATTCATCGCCTCGGTGACGAGCGCGGTCATCGCCTTCTCGCCACCGCCATCGGCGATCTCGAGGACGAGCTCGCGCAACCGCGGCGCGCGCATCGCGACGAGCGAGGGCTCGCCCGTGACCGCGTTCTCGAGCGGATACGGCAGGCCCGCGGGCATGGAGATGACCTCGCCCGTGGGACGCTTGATCTCGATCTGCACGAGCGGCGGCCCGCGCGTCTCGTCGGGCCGGCGCAACGACACGCCGAGGCTCGCGATGCGCATCGCGAACGCCACGTGCAGCGGAGTGGGCGCGTCGATGAAGTACATCGTCTGCTCGCGACCGAGCTCGGAGATGCGCCGGAGGCACGCGATGAATCGATCCATGCGCTCGGGCTTGATGGCGATGGTGGCGAGCGCGTTGTGATGCAGCACCCACGCGACCGGCGACATCACCTCGCGCACGCGCGGCATCTCGGGACCGAACAGATCCGAGAGCCGCATCGGTCCGTCGGTGTCGACGAGCGCCGCAGGCGTGGTCTTCTCGTGCACCGCGACCTCGACGGACGCCATGAGATTGGGCAGCTCGCGATCGATGTCGTCACCGGCGATGCCGAAGTTCGCGAGGACCACGCCGCCCACCGACCGCTCGACCTGCGGGCCGAGCGTCGCCTGGAGCATGGCGACCTCGAAGCCATCCGGCAGCGCGACCTCGTCTTCGCTCACTCCTCTAGCTAGCACGCCGCGCGACGTGAAAGCTCGTCGATCGCGTCGCTACTTCGCGCGACCCACTGGCGCTCGCGATCGCGAATCGCGAGGGTGCCATCGGCCAGCTCGCGATCGCCGATCACGATCGAGAACGGAACACCATCGTGCTGCGCGACAGAGCCTCGAATCGATTCGCGAGAATCACCGCTCGAACGCGGTCGCGCGTGACGTGATCCATCACCAAGATCAACGGACGCAGGGACTCGGCCGTGGCGAACTTCGCGTCCAGGCGCGCGTTGATGTCGTCCGACACCGCGAGGATGTTCGGCAGCCCCATCTCGTTCGTGTGATAGCCGCTCGTGAAGTTGATCGACAGGATGCCCGGCTCGGACCTGAAGTGCAGCTCCTCGATCGCCGACCACTTCGCGTCGTTGCTCTCGACGGTGTACTCGTCCTGAACTCGGATCCACGCGTCGTTGTTGATCGCGAACGTGGTGTCGTCCTCCCACGGCGACGCGTCGATGCCCAGGGGCGCCATCGTCGTGGGGAATCGGCGCAAGAGCACGATGCGTCCCCGCGCATCACCGACGCGCGGCACCACCGTCCCTAGCTCCCAATGCTCCGGTGACGCGGCGACGTACTCGGAGAAGATCGCATCGAATGTCTTGGTCGCGTTGGCTGGCGCGGTCTCCTCCTTGAGGCTGGCCACGAGGACCTCGTCCGGATGCGCGTCGAGAAACGCGTACATCGTGGCGAACACGTCGGTGAACGCTTGGTCTTGATCGATCGCGCCGTGATAGAGCCAGAGCTCGTCGTCGACGATCCGCGCGCGGAGATCCAGAAACCGCACGCCGGCATCGAGCTGCTCCTCGATGGTGAGCGTCTGCGTCGCAGCGAGACCCGGCAGCGGCTCGAGCAGCGCTCCCGAGTCGTGCGTGCCGGGGATGATCAGCTCCGAGAGATGCACCGCGTCGTCGAGGGAGGAGATCCACTCGGGAACGGCGACCGGATCGGGGCCACACCCGAGCGTGCCGAGCACACCGAGCGCGATTGCAACCGTGCATCTCACCCGACGAGCATAACTCGCGCTTTTGGATCGAGCGCACTAGAGTTACCCGAGTGCGCGTCTGGCGATACATGATCCTCGTCGCTGCCCTCCTCGGGGTGGGTGGCTTCTTCGCGCCATTCCTCGAGTACCGCGCGCCGGACGGCTCGCTGTGGGGCGCGTCCGCCTATCAAGTCGCGCTGGAGAAGGTCGACGTGGGCGGGTGGATGAGCGGCGCGGAGAAGCTCGGCTTGATCTCGCAGGACGAGGCCACGCGGATCACGGCGACCGTCAACAAGGTGATGGCCGGCTACCGTGTCGCGATGATCGGCGCGTTCGTTCCCATCGCGCTGCTCGCACTCACGGCGCTCGGTTGCTTCGCGCGTCGCCAGATGGGCCGCATCACGGGCCTGGGCGTGTTCGTCCTCGGCGTCGCGTGCGCGGCGATCTACGCGTTCGTCTTCGACATCACGGATCCCTCGCGCACCACATCGGGACAGCTCGGCCTCGGTATCTACTTGCTGCTCGTGTGCGGCTTGACGAGCGTGCTCGCCGGGCTCGGCGCCATGATCGTGCCCGATCGCGTCGCGCGCGCGTAGCCTCAGCGCACGACGAGCATGCGCACGCCGCGCGCGGGCATCGCGATCGTCACGCGCCCTTCGCTCGCCCGAAACGCATCCTTCGAGAGTGGATCGCTTAGCATCTGCGCGCGTTCGTCGACGAGCAGCACCGCGGTCGTCGGCTTCTGCGCGTCACTCACGACGAACACGATCCTCACGATGCCGTTGTCATCCGCGTGCGCGAAGCAGCGAACCTCGTCGGGTCGCTCGATCTGCCACGCGTCGCCCGTCTCGCCCGCGAGCCCCGCCAGATCCGCGGCGAGGCCCGGCACGTCGTCGAGCGACCCTTCGCGAATCTTGCCGATGCGCTTGGGCGGCGCATCCGCCGGCAGTGGCTGACCGAGCTCGTCGTGCGTTGGCGTCGTCGGGCCGATCACCACGATCGCGCGCTTGTGCTCTGCGAGTGCTCGCAAGCGCTGCCACAGGCCGCGATCGATGCGCGCGAGCGTCGGCGCGATCACCGCCCGATACCTCGCGAGCTCGTCCTCGCTCGCACTCTCGTCGACGATGACGTACGGGACCTGCGCGAGCTCGAGCGCGCTCGCGAGTGCGTCTTGCCACCGGCGCGCCGTGATCGCGTCCGCATCGGTCCCCATCTCCGCGGGACCACCCGGCCCGAGCCCGACGAGGTCCGCGATCACGGGCGTGATCGGATCGGCCACGGTGGTCGCGAGGCCGAAGCGCAGATCCGCGCGCGTGTCGACGAGCGCGATCGGTGCGGTCCGGCGCAGCGCGGTCCAGTCATGCTCGACGAGCGCGTGGATCAGCGGGTGGATCCACTGCGCGTGCTTCTCGAGCACGCCGCGCTTGCTGATCGCCGCACCGTAGTAGCGATCGCGCTCGACGGCCATGTACAGGTTGAAGCCACGCGCCCCGACGGCGAGCAGCGAGAGCAGATGATCGCGCTCGCGCGTCGGATCGTTGCCGTCGTCGAGCGGCGGGAACCACGGGAAGAAGCCGACGCCGACCTCCATCGCGATCGGCACCGGCTGCGCGTTGCCGACGAGGCTCGCGGCGCTCCGGCGCAAGCGGCGAAACCCATCGCGCGGCGTGTACGCATCGATGCCGACGGGGCCACCGATCGCGTGCTGGATGCCGCGCAGATCTGCGAGCGCGTGATTGCCCGGCGGCAAGTTGTGAAACCGCGCCACGCCGGCGAAGCCCGCGTGATCGAGCGCCTTGGCGAATTCGCCGAGCGCGCGCGACACGTAGTGATCCTTGAACCGCACCCACGACACGCACTTCGCGCGATCACGCGAGTCCCACTCGCGCGGCGGCTCGCCGTCGAAGCCCGTCGAGTCGCGCCACCACTGGACCGCGTCGGGGTGATAGTCGAGATCGTAGGCGCTCGCGCGGAAGAACATCTGCGCCTCGTTGTCGACGCCGAGCGCGACGACCGCCCCGTCGGGCGCCAGCAGACACGCCTCGCTCGCCTGCGCACCGACGACGCGCGCGACCTCCGCGTACCACGCGGCGACCTTTGCGTGAAACGCGCGCGACGCGTACGACGGGATCGGAAACGCGCGTGGCGGTGCGGGCATCCACGCGGGCGTCCCGCGCGACGTGCGCGCTCGGCATTCGTCGTCGGCGAGCACGTGATCCGGAATGCCAAACGACGTCAGCTCCGCGTTGACGTGAGGTCCCACGCGGAGCACGACCGAGAGGCCCGCCGCGCCCGCAGCGATGATGAACGCGCGCAGATCACGATCTCCCGACCAGTCGAAGTCGCCCGGCGCTCGCTCGTGAACGCGCCACGGCACGTACGTCTCGACGATGGTGAAGCCTTGCGCGTGCATCGTCTTCAGGCACGCCGCCCAGCTCGCGCGCGCCACGCGCCAGTAGTGCATCGCGCCCGCGTAGAACGGCAGGCGCCGCTCTCCCGCGGGCGACTGGATGACCAGTCCGCGCTCGTCGAATCGCGTGCGCTGATGAAGTGTCACGCTAGCCCGCCGATGGCGCGTTGATGTGCTTCCACGTGCGATCGTCGAGGACGAAGCGCGACGGACCGCTCGCCCACGACGGCGCGTACGTCAGCGGCGCCGACTCGCCGGTCCCGAGCTGCGCGTAGTCCGGATCCCACGGCAAGAGCAGCGTCGGTCCCTTCTCGCCCGGCTCCATCGTGCGGAGGCGCGGCAGGATCGGGTGCGGCTCCTCGGCGCGGACCTTGGCTGCGGCGAGGACCTCCGCGACCGAGCCCAGCGCGAGAAGCTCGTGCATCGTGCGCAGCTGCGGCGGCGGCAACGCGAGCTCACCTGCCCGCGCGATCGCCTCCGCCGGCGACACCCACGCCTCGTCGACGGTCTCGTCGCCGTCGAATGAAGGCTTCTGCCCGCCTGGCAGCTCGCACACGAAGAAGCGCGCGGAGAAGCGCCGCGGCTCGATCGATGGCGTGATCCAGTGCGACCACGGGATCAAGCAGTCGGTCCACCACTCCAGCTCGTAGCGCGAGAGGAGATCCGTCGCGTTCTCGCCAGCGAGCACCTTCTTGCGCAGCGACGCGATCGAAAACGCCGGCGAGTCATCACCGAGCGTCTGGTTCATCGTGTCCTCGCCGAGCGAGTCGCGCTCCTTCCCGCGCACGAGCAGGACGCCGGCCTCCTCGAACAGCTCGCGTGCGGCGCACGTGCGCGCGTCTTCATCCGCGTCGGTGCCACCGCCGGGAAACACGAAGGCGCTCGCCATGAACGACGCGCCCTTCTTGCGCCGGACCAAGAACACCTCGAACGGCGCGCCGCCGCTGTCGCGTCGAGGGCCGCGACGGAGCAAGATCACCGACGCTGCCTCGCGAAGTGGCGTGGTCACGAAGCTGTCGTACCACGATCGCTAGTCGATGCGGCATTCACCGCGAACCGGCTGGTCGTCGAGGCCGAGCCAGTCTTCGATCTGCCGCTCGACGAAGCGCGCCACCTTGCAGTCCGGAGTCTCGAGCACGACGCGATCGGGGCGGCCCTTGCGCCGCGCGAACACACCGAACCACGTGAGGAAGCCCGCGCGCGGCTGCGTCTCGACGACGAACAGCGCGTCGATGCCGCCTGCACCGAGGACGAAGCCGTCATCTTTCCACGTCACTTCGATCGCGATGTCGTCGACATCGATCGTCACGTCGACACACTCGCTGATGAGCGGAACGTTCACGTGGATCCGCAGCGTCGGCTTGCCGGTCTCGATCCCTCGATAGGGCGTGCGCAATCTCAGCTCGGTGGCGATCTTCTCCGTCGAGACCGCTCGAGGTTGGACGCGCTGACCGAGGCCCATAGCTCCAGCTTACTGGGCCTCGGGACGTGTGAATAGACAAACCCGAGCGCCGGGCTCATGCCGCGAAGCGTCGTGGCTCGGAGATTTTTCCAGCGCCGAAGCTCACGTCACGGAACGACGACGAACTCGCGCTTCATCAGCGAGATGATGTTCTGCGCGGCGTCGAGGTCGGTGCCCGGGAAGTTGTCGAGCACCTTCTGGAGCTGGCCGTGATCGAGCACGAGCTGGAACGTGTCGAGCTCCGACGGCGTCAGATCGCGGAGCTTTCCGGCGAGCGGCGTGGGGACCGCGAGCGGCGAGCCGAGCGGCGGCAGCTGCTTCTGCAGATTGCGGAACTCGTCGAGCTGGCGAACGCCTTCCATGAGGAGGCCTTCGGTCGACTCCTGGACCTCTTCCATCACCTGCATCTCGACGCTCGGCTCGAGCTCGAACGTGCCCGTGAGCCAGGTGAGCATGCGGTAGATCGCCTTTTGCGGCGAGACGGCGAAGTCGTCGTTGATCGTCGCGAAGTAGATCGCGCCCTTCCGCAGGTAGATCTTGCCGAGCGACACACCGTTGTTGACGGTGAGCACGCCGCTCTTGCGCGACGTGGACAACAACTGGAGCAGATCGGGGAGCGGAATCTCCTCGATCACGCCGGACATCGGGCGGCCTTGCGTGGCCTGGCGCTGCTGCGCGCCGGCCTCGAGCTTGCGCCGAGCTTCGGCTTCCGTGGTGGAGGCGAGCTGGCCCTCGACCTGGACGACCTTGATGATCGACGTGCCGACCAGGATGCGATCGCCCTCGTGAAGCAGCGCGCGTCCGGCGATCTTCTCGCCGTTCACGAACGTGCCGTTCGTGGAGCCCATGTCCTGGATGTAGACCTCGGCGTCCGTGGAGCTGATCTTGGCGTGCCGGCGAGACACCATGTCCTCGACGAGGACCATGTCGAGATCGCTGGACCGGCCGATGATGATCTCCCGGTTCATCCGAAGCGGAAACTCGCCTCCCTGGTACTTGCCCGAGATGAAGCGCAGCGCGAAGCGAGGACGATCGTTCATTGCGGTAACGACTCGAAAATTCTAGTGCCCAACTGTGAGCGCACGCAAGCAAACGCCTGGACGATCCCGCAGCCCTGCGCGCTTGCTCAGTCCGAACACGATTTCGGGGCTAGTCGGTTTCTGGGAGATCACGGTCATCCTCGTCGGAGGACGGTGGGTGCGGGGGGCGCAGCGTATTGACCACGCGTCGATAGACTTCTTCGGAGACCACGAGGCTCGAGTGGCCGAGCGGCACCGTGGTGGCGCTCGCCCCCGTGATTCGGGTCGTGGGGAGCGGGACCACCCAATCGCGCGCGGCGGCGATCGTGTGGACCTCGACGCCGGGGGGCATCGGTCCTTGCGCGAGCTCGTCGAGGAACCGGCTGCGCGGCAAGAGCTGCCACGACGAGGTCGACCACAGCCCGAGCGTCAGTACGCCCGCGAGCGCGACCCAGGTCCCGCGGTACGGCGTGCCCATCATGATGAGCTTGCGAACGCGCGCGTGCCCGCCGAGCTTCTTCACGTAATAGAGGCCGATCAGGCCGCCCATCGAGTGCCCGATGATGTCGATGCGCTGCGACGGGGTCTGCGCGAGGATCCGCTCGATCTTGCGATGGATCAGAAACGCGCTGCGACGAATGTCGCGGACGTTGAACGTGCCGAGGTTGAACGACACGCACACGAAGCCGTCCTGCACGAGCCGCCGCTCGAGCATGTACATCGAGCCACGCGTCCCGAGGAACCCGTGGATGATGAGCACCGGCGGCGCTTCCGGCGTTAGCTCGTCGAACGCGGCACCACGACGGATGCGGTTGCCGCGCACGAGGTGACGCAGATACGAGAGACCGTCGGCGCCGCCCGCTACGTCTTGGCCGATCGTGCTGCGCTTGCCGAGCCACCGCTCGGGCAGCTCTTTCGCCCAGCGCACGAGCCAGGACGAGCGGGACTTCTTCTCGGACACTTCAATCACGATAGTCCGAGAAGCCCTCCCCGACGAACTGACTGCACTGCTTCGCGTACGCATTGCTCGCCGAGCTCGAGGTCGGATACTCGACCACCCGCCACTGGCCGCGCTTCCCGACGGCACCGAACCGCGTGATCACTGCCGTTCCTCGACGGTAAACGAGCGCGAACTCGCCAGCGCGGCGAAGCGAACGCGAGTCGCCCGAGGGTACGTGACCCGGCGCCTGGGCGGGGTCGTCGGGGGAGCCGCTCGGTACATCCGTGGGCTCCGGCATGTGGGTAGGATTCTCGACGTCGCCGGGCACCGCGGGCGGCGCACCGACCTCGGTAGCGACCGGCATCGTCATCGTCTCGCGAGACGCGCGGACCTCGTCGGACTTCGGCGTGGCCTTCGTGTCGGCTTTCGCGTCGGCCTTCGCCTCGGCTTTCGGCTCGGCCTTCGCGTCGGCTTTCGCCTCGGCCTTCGCCTCGGCTTTCGCCGCTTTCGCGTCGGGTTTCCCGTCGGACTTCTCGGCCTTCGCCGGTTCGGACGCGGCCGGGGCCGCTGTGTGGGTGGGCGCGGGGGACGCTTTTGCTTCGGGCATCTTCGGAGCGTCCGCCTCGCTCGGCGGTGTCACGACGGGCATCTCCCCCGTCACGCGCTCTTCGGTCTCGACCTCGTTCCCCGTGGCCTTCGCCTCGACTTCGATGGGCTTCTTATCCTCACTCACCACGCGGGCATCATCCGACGCACGGCGCTGGTATGCGAGTGGTTTGGCACGCTCGATCTTCGATCTCTCCGGCGGCTTCTTTCCCTTCGACATCTTTCGGTGGTGCCATGCGTTCGCCGACGCGGGCAACTTTGGATACCATTGCGCGTCGTGACGCCTTCCTCGGAGCGCGTGGGGCGCTACCAGCTGCTCGAGCCTATCGGCCTCGGGCCGTGCGGGACGGTCTCGCGCGCCAAGGTGTTTGGCGTCGCAGGCTTCGAACGACAGTTTGCGGTCAAACGATTTCATCCCGAGCTCACCATCACGAGCGCGCTCGCGTCCGCGCTGTCATCTGCAGCGCGCTCGTATGGAAGCCTCGAGCATCCACGCATCGCGCGCATGTCCGAGTTCGGCGTCGCGCAGGGCACCACGTTCACCGCGGTGGAGCTCGTCGCGGGACTCGATGCAGCGCGGCTCGTCGCGGAAGCAAAGCTCGCGGGGCAAACGCTCGCTGCAGGCGGTGCGCTCGCGCTGGTCTCGCAGGCCGCGCGCGCCGTCGGCTACGCGCATGGCCGTGGCCTGACGCACCTCGGGCTCGCGCCCACGAACGTCATCGTCACGGCTGACGGTGACGTGAAGATCACCGACTTCGGTATCCTCGCTGCGGGCCTGCCGCAGCGGCCGATCGATGTCGCGCGCCTCGCGCAGCGCATCCAGTACCTCGCGCCCGAACAGGTCGCGAACGAGGCCACGTCGGCGGCGACGGACGTGTTCGCGCTCGGCGTGATCGCGTACGAGCTCGTCACGGGTCAACGCACGTTCCGCGGCGAGACTCCGCAGCAGGTCGCACAATCGATCATGGGTGGCCCGCCGCCCGAGCCGCCGTTGCCGCGGCCGATCGTACGCGTGCTGCACCGCTGCCTCGCGCGCTCGCCATTCGAGCGATTCCCGGACGCACGCGCGCTCGCCGATGCGCTCGATGCCGCGCTGCGCGTCGCGCCGGTGCCGGGCACGCGCAAGGACATCGGCGTGCACGTGAAGCAGACCATGGATCGCCTCGCGGAGATGTCCGCCAACGAGATGAGCGGCATGGTCGCGCTCAACGTCGGCACCGGGCCGATCCCGCGCTCGCTTCCGTCGGAGATCGCGCCCACGCTCGGACGCACCGACGACGATCCGGTGCCCACGACAGACTTCGTGCGCCCCGATGTCCCGGTGCCGGGCCCCACGCCGCTCAGCTCGCCCGCATCGACGATGCCCGAGATGCCCAAGCCGATGACCACGATGGCAGGCGTCGCGCCACCGCCGATTCCGGTCCCGCAGGGCATCGGTGGCATCCCGGGGCGCGAAGGGCCCGCGAACGCATCGCCCAACACCACGCTGCTCGGGATGGCGCGGCCCACCGTTCCGAGCGTCCCCAAGATCCCGCCGATCGGCGCCAAACCGCCGAACCAGCCGATTCCGTCCATTCCACGCATTCCGCCGGTCGCGCCGCCCGCGGCACCCGCGGATGCGCAGACGACCGATCCGCGGACCAAGGGTCGCATCGAGATCGATCCGCCACCCGCCTTCGATCCGCCGGTGATGGACATCTCGATGGTCGAGCTGTTCGACGAGGATGGTCCCGTCCGTCACGCGCCTCCCGCGACACCCGCAGCGACCGACCGAGCGTCCGTCGACCACGACGCGATGCCCCGCCCGGGTACCGATCTCTCCGTTCCGCGCGAAGTCGAGACGCAAGAGATGTCGCGTGGCTTCGTCGACAAGCTGCGCGAGGAAGCGTCGCGCTCGAGCGGCTCGTCGGTGCAGATGGAAGTGGTCACCGCGCCCGAGGAGGAGATCGATCCGGGCGCCTCCGCCGCGGCGAACGCGTCGTTCGCGCAAGCGCTGCACGAAGCATCGGGCGTGTTCCCGCGCCCCGTTCCACCGCCGGGAACTGCGCCTGTCGCGGAGCCGGCGCCGACCACTCCGTTCGCACCGCCGACGGGGTCACCGAGCGCGCCTTCGTCGACTGCGTCGAGCGCGGCTTCGTCGACTGCGTCGAGCACCGCCGGGGCATCCGCGACGAGCCCGTTCGCGCCTCCTGCCAACGCGCCGAGCGCATCCGCGCCGTTCGCCAACGTGCCGAGCGCGCCGTCCGCGAGCGCGTCGGCTCCATCGCACGCCGATCCGCTGTTCTCGCCGATTCCCACGCCGACGCCGGATCCGACAGAGCCGCTCGAGCCTCCGCCGTCGTCGAGCGCCGCGTGGACCGCGCCTGCAGCGGTCTCGCAACCGGCGATTCGCGTGTCGACGATCCCGCAGCCCGACGCGGAGATCCCGTCGCTCCAGCCGCCCGCGCTCGCCGCATCCGGGACGCCCGCATCCGCGTCACCTGCGCAGCTGCCCGTCGCGACGTCGTCGAGTAAAGCGCCGTGGATCGTCCTCACGCTCCTCGGCCGCGGCGCCGTCGGCGTCGGCGCGTACTTCGTCTACACGAAGGTCGTCGTCGACGAGGAAGCCACCGCCGTCGTCGCGACGACGACGGACGCGCGGGACAACGCTGGCGCGCGGGTCGCGACGGGCGATGCCGCCGCGGTCGCCGCGACCGCCGATGCAGCGGTCGGCACGACGAACGACGCGACTGCCGTGGCGGCGACGACCGATGCGGCGATCGCAGATGATGCAGCACAGGTCGCGGCGATCGCCACCGACGCCGCTGCGCCCTCCACTGCGCCCGCGGATGCCGCGCAGGTCGCGGTCGTCGACGCAGGAGCACCGGCTGCGATCGATGCAGGTGCCGCCGCGCCAGCGGGGGCATCGGATCAGCTCTCGATCTCGTCGACGCCGTCGGGCGCGCACGTCTATCTCGACGGCTCCGACGTCGGCCAGACGCCGATCAAGCTCCCCGCAGCCAACGATCGCCACACCATCGCGCTGCTCCTACCGGGCCACGAGCTGTACATCGCCGAGGTCGACGGAAAAGGCTCGTTCGCGATTCCGCTCAAAGAGGTCACGCCGTCGGGCGGTCCCGCGGGCATCAAGGTCCTGCGCTGCAAGGACAAGGACCGCTACTACGTCTTCGTCGACGGCAAGCCCACGGGCATGCTGTGCCCGACGGAGCGCATCGATGTCGAGCTCGGCCCGCACACGGTCGAGGTCTACGACGCGGTGACCGAGTCCCGCAAGAAGTGGGACATCGAGGTCAAAGACACGCGGCTCTCGCATCGCGTGAAGATCGAGTAGAGCTCGCGCCGCGCTGCGATCACGCCGGTGGCGTCACGATGACGCAGCCCGATCAGTCGTCGTCTTCGACCGGCGCGCCGTCACCGTCGAACTTGTGCCGCGGATCGAGGCCGTACTTGCGGATCAGCTCGCGCAGGTGCTTGCGATCGATCTGCGCTTCGCGCGCTGCGGCCGACAAGTTCATCTTGTGGCGGCGCATCAGATCCTCGATGTACTCGCGCTCGAACATCTCGACGAGCTGGCCCTTCGCCTCTTTGAACGGAAGGTCCGTGCGAATGCCGAGCGACGGCGCTGCTTCGCTGACCAGCGCGTCCTCGAGGTTGATCGTCGAGCCACGCGCCAAGAGGCACGCGCGCTCCATCACGTTGCGTAGCTCGCGCACGTTGCCCGGCCAGCTGTGGCGAACGAGGCGCGCCATGTCCTCGGGCGACACCGTCAGCCCCTGGCCGAAGTTGTTGACGAAGTACTGGATGAGCAGCGGGATGTCCGAGCCGCGCTCGCGCAGCGGAGGCACGCCGACGCGCACCACCGCGAGGCGGTAGTACAGGTCTTCGCGGAACGCCTTCTTGGCCACCTCGCCGCGCAGATCGCGGTTGGTTGCGGCGACGACGCGCACGTCGATCTTCTCGTACGTGTTGGAGCCGACCTTGCGAACGGCGCGCTTGTCGAGCACGCGCAGGAGGGATGGCTGCAGATCGAGCGACATCTCGCCGATCTCGTCGAGGAAGATCGTGCCGCCGTGCGCTTCGGCGAACGCGCCGCGACGATCCGTGATGGCGCCGGTGAACGAGCCCTTCACGTGACCGAACAGCATCGATTCGATCAGCTCGCGCGGCACGCTACCGCAGTCGAACACGATGAACGGTCCGTCCTTACGCGGCGAGTGGTTGTGGATCTCCTCGGCGATGAGCTCCTTACCGGTGCCCGTCTCGCCCTCGATGAGCACGGTCGCGTTGGTCGCGGCCACGTCCTCGAGCAGCGTGAACATCTGGCGCATCTTGGTGTCGCCACCGACGATGGACCCGAAGCGCGCTTGCTGGCTCGGCTCCGGCTCGACGATCTCTTCGTCGGGCAGGAACTTCAGCACCGTGCGTCCGAGCTTCACCTCGGCGCCAAAGCCGATCGAGATGCGCTCGAAGCGAGAGCCTTGAATGAACGTGCCGTTGGTCGAGCCCGAGTCGACCATGATCACTTCTTCGCCGGACAGCTGCGCCTCGAGGTGCTTGCGCGACACGGTCTTGTCCGTGAGCACGAGCGAGCACTGCGGCCCCGATCCGAACGAGACGACCGGCTCCTGTGGGTTCAGCCGAACGGCTTCGCCGCGGTCAGGTCCCTTGATGACGACGAAGATGCCGCCCGAGATCTGCCGCGAATACGACGGCGCATCATCGAGTAACGCCGTGACATTAGAGCGATCCTTCGACATCTTCTCCGGCGGCAGACATCGTAGCCGGGGTGATACGGGCTGTAAATACGCCCGCCTATTTGTCTTCTACTCCGACGTCGGGCCCGGACACCGCGACGACGCCCGCCGCGATCCCACCGGCGACCAGAAGCAGTACGAGCACCATCCACGGGCGAAATGCTGACTTCTTCGCTTTGGGAGCAGGCGTCTGGCTGCGCGACCGCACCGGCGCTTGTGGCTGGAGCACCTTGGCGGCCTGCGGCTTCGCCGTCGGCGTAGCGGTGGGTGTGGGCGCCGGCGCGACACGATGGCCGCGTGGTGCCGTCGGCATCATCTCGCGCGGATCGGGCGGCGACGGTGGCGGCGGCAGCGGCAGCGCGCCAAACGGCGGCGGCGGTTGCGACATCGAGGGCCGGCGCGGAGGCCCTTGCCCGATCGTCGTGTTCGCGGGCGCCCGCAACGGCCGCTGCTCTGGCGCCGGCGTCATCGGCAGCGGCTGCGGGCCCGAGTCGAGGTTCACGAGCGGCCGCGAGCCGGGGCTCCCCTCGATGTCCATCATGTTGATGATCGACGTCAGCTCGACGCCCGCGAACTTGTGGATCTCGGTGACCGGGCGCGACTGACGATCGTTGCTCGACTTGCTCTTGGTGCGAGCCATCGCGATCGAGTGGATCGACATGGGCCCCATGCCGAGATCGTCGTCGTCGAGCTCCTCCTCGTCGTCATCGTCGCCGGACGTGTCGAGGATCTCCGTGCCCGCGCGCTTGCTCTCCGCGTAGCCGAGATCCTCGTCGTCATCCTCGCCGCGCCACTGATCCGTCGGTCCACACGCATCGAGCAACTCGCGCGCGAGCTCCGGCGCCGCGATGAGCAGCCCGTGTCGATGCGCGCATCGCGTGAGCGCTTCGTTGAACTCGCCGGCGGTCTGGAACCGATCATCGGGATCGAGCGCCAGCGCCTTCTTCATCACCGCGTCGAGATCCGCCGGCACGCCCGGCACCTTCTTCACGAGCGATGGCACGGGCTGCGAGTAGATCTCGTCGGCAGACGTGGTCAGCCCCGCGTGCACGAACAAACGCTCGCCGGTGATCACCTCGTACATGCACACCGCGAGCGAATACAGATCGCTACGGTGGTCGAGCGACTCGCTCCTCGCCTGCTCGGGCGACATGTACCCGATCTTTCCCTTCACCTTGTAGAACAGCGAATTGTGCGTCGACGCCTTCGCGATGCCGAAGTCCGTCAGCTTCACCTCGCCCGTGTAGCTGATGAGAATGTTCGACGGTGACACGTCGCGATGGATGAGCCGGAGCGGCTGCCCGTCGAAGTCGCGCTTCACGTGCGCGTACGCGAGCGCGCTCAGAATCTCGCGTCCGACGCGAATCGCCGCCGCGGGCGAGAACCGCTTGCCGCGCCGCTTGGCCTTCTTGACCAGCGTGCGCAGATCGCCGCCGGGCAAGTACTCCATCACGATGAAGTACTCGCCACCCGCCGTCACCAAGTCGATCGTGTGGACGATGTTCGCGTGATCGAGCGTGGCGGACAGCTTCGCCTCGCGCAGGAACAGGTCGATGAACTCTTCCTGTTGGGTGAACTCGGGCAGCAGCTGCTTGAGCACCACCTCCATCTCGAACCCGCCGGCGCCGAGCTTCTTCCCGACATAGATCGCACCCATGCCGCCCTCGGAGAGATGCTCCAAGACGACATAGCGATCGATCGGTGCGCCCCCGGCGTCGACCATGGGCGAGCAGTGTAACATCGCAACCTCGATGGGCGAGGCGGACGGCTACCGGCTTAGGCCCGTGCAGAAGGTTCGCGCGCTCGACGAGCGTGCGAAGCAAGGCGATCTCGCAGGCGCCGTGGGTGACGCCCGAAAGACGCAGGCGAAGATCGATGTCGCCGCGGGACGCGTCGAGGCGATCCGCGCCACCATCGAGCGCGCCCGCTCCCGCCCGGCCGCTTCCACCGCCAGCTCGCTCGTGATCGCCGAGCGCTACCTCGCGCGCCTTCGCCGCGATCTCGAGAGCGCCCTGGACGAGCTCGATCGCGCGACCGCTGCGCACCGAGGCCAGCTCGACGTCGTCGACGCCGCCCGCGCGAAGCTGGCGCGCGCACGCGCCGACAAGGAGATCGTGGAGCGTCACTTCGCGCGCTGGCGCGACGAGAAGAAGAAGCTCGCCGAGCGCCGCGAGGACTAGCGGGAACGAGCGGGACTAGCCGACCGGTACCCGGCGCCGTGCAACTGCTGCACGGGGTTCGTGTCGTCTCACCATGCGCTTGATCCTCGCGTCGGTCCTCGCTTCGGTCCTCGGTCCCGTCCTCGCTCTGTCTTCGACGGTCGCGTTCGCCGATAACCCGCCGACCACGAAGGGAGACTCGTCTGCGAAGACGGTCGATGTTCGCACGATGGCGACCGATGACTGCGCCCGCGCGCGCAAGGCCGGCAAGACCTGCGTGCTCGACATCGGCGAGGAGTCGATCGAAGGCCAGGTCGCGACCGGTACGGGCGAGGGGTTCACCAGCATCGACTGGGGCAAGGCCAATAGCTTGATCCGCCTGCGCCGCGATTTCATCACCGAGATCCTCCGCTCGGCCGAAGACATCGACTGACGCCTCGCGGCTATACTCGCCGACGGATGCGTTGGCTGGTCTTGATCGCGCTCGTGGGGTGTACCGAACCACGCAGCGCTCGGTGCAAAGAAGTCTGCAAACGCGAGGCGGAGTGCATCGACGTCACGAGCAGCAAGATGCCCTTCGACGAGAAGGAGTGCATCGCCGCGTGTGCGGCGCTCGAGAGCGACCAGGCGGACAACGGAGCCAAGGTCACGCGGCACATCGAGTGCGTGCGCAGCAAGCAGGCGTGTGAAGCCGTGCTGGAGTGTCGCTGATGCTGTCGGCGACGAGTGTCCGCTCGTTCGGGTCCAGCTCGCTGAGGACCACGGTGTTCTTGGAGCGACAGTTCCGCGCGCATCTCGTGGTGCGTGATCGGTTGCTGTACGACACGTCGTACGCGCCGCCGGCCAAGAAGGCGCAGCCGTTCGTTCACGTGTACGCGACGCTGAAGGGATCCATCTCCGTCGACGGTGGTCCGGTGCACGAGGCGCCGCACGTGTACGTGCTCGCCGAGACCGAGTTCGATCGCGTGGAGAAGGGCTCGCCGACGTTTCGCTCGTGGGGCAATCCCGGGACGATCGTCGAGATTCGCGTGCCGGCGCAGTACGTGCGCGTGCCGATCGGGATCAAGAGCGGCGCGCTCGAGCTGCCGGCGTCGGTGTGGGACGCGTACCAGCGGCTCGAGGCGGAAGGGAGCGAGCGAGCGCTGTATCAGGTGCTCGTCGAGCTGGTGACCGCGGGCGTGCTGTCCAAGGATCTGACGGCGAGCGTGGTGACCGAGGAGCCCGAGCGGTTCGTGCGGTTGTGGACGGTGCTGAAGCCGCTGTACGAGGACCTCGCGACGAGCGCGTCGCTGAAGCAGATCGCGATCGTGGCGAAGCTGTCGTTGCGACAGCTCGGGCGCGACCTGGGCGATCTGACGCGCACGTTCGGCCTGTTCGGCGCGGGCTTTCGCGACGCGATGCGCGTGCTGCGATTGCGCGCGGCGGTGCTCATGCTGAGTGCGCCGGGCTCCACGCCGAGCGATGTCGCGCGCAGCGTCGGGTACGGCAGCCTCGATGCGATGGGGCGTGCGTTTCGCGATGCCGCGTTGCCCGCGCCGAGCGTGGTGCAAGCGGCCGTGAAGTACCCCGAGTAGTTACAACAGCGGCCGCACGACGAGCGCGGTCATTCCGACGAGGAAGGTCGCCAGCGCGCCGAGGACGATCCAGCCGTGGCTGGGCCGCACGCCGTCGCTGCGTGGGAGCTCGCGGCGCGTCTGCGCGGGATCGGTGGCAGCGAGCAGCAACACCACGACGACGATCTGAAACGCGGCGGCGAGCTGCCACACGTGCGCGGCCGACAGATCATCGAACAGGCCGGAGGCGCGGTAGCCGAGCGTGCTGCCGAAGTTGGAGAGCGCCATGTACGCGGCGAACTGCGAGGCGCCGATCGCCGGCAACGACACCTGCATGCAGATGGCGAACAAGCTGACGGAGAGCGCCGCCTGCGCCGCGTTCTCCCACATCGACATCATGTAGACGAAGCTGTCGTCGGGCCAGCGGCCGGGGTTCAGCGAGAAGACGATCCAGCCGGCTCCCATCGCGAGCGCGGCGATCATGGCGAGGCGCTTGGGACCGATCGCGTCGGCGAGAAAGCCACTCCCAGCGGCGCAGCCGCCGCCGACGACGAGGCCCCATCCGCCGACGAGGCTCGTGTACTTCTGCGGCGACCAACCGAGCTCCTGCGTGAACAGCACGTTCGCGCGCACGATGACGATGCCGTACGCGAAGGTGCACGACAGCATCACGAGGATCATCACCGCGGCCGAGCGACTCGCGAAGACATCCGCGAAGCTGCGCGCGATGTCGGCGAGCCTGGGTCGCGGCGGTGGCGGTGCGTCGCTCTCGCGCACGAGCAGCGGCACGAGCATGATCGCGAGCAGGACGATCGCTTGCGCGGCGAGCGCGGTCTCGAGCGACGTGTACGCGATGACGTTCGCGAGGACGATGCCACCGATCGCACCGCCGCCGTACTTCGCACCGTACATGAGGCCGTTCGCGCGGCCGCGCTCGTCGTCGTCGAGGAGATCCACCGCGAGCGCGTCGACGGCGACGTCTTGCAGTGCGTTGAACACCGTGTGCAGGAGGATCATCCACGCGAGCAGCTTCAGGTTCGTGGACAGATCGCCGATGAACAGCATCGCCGCGACGGTGAGCGCCATCATGAGCTGCGCGAACACGATCCACGGACGGCGACGCCCGAAGCGCGGGATGCCGAACGCGTCGATGATCGGGCCCCAGATCCACTTGAACGTATAGGGCAGCGTTGTCGTCGCGAGCGCCACGCCGACCGCGCCTGCATCGAGTCCGCGACTCGCGAGATACGCGGGGATCGTCGTCGCCATGAAGCCCCACGGGATGCCCTGCGCGACGTACAGGATCACCAGCGTCGCGAGTCGCAGCCGCTTGCGCTCCGCGAGGCTCACGGTCGCGAGCGTAACACTCAGTTCTTGCCGAAGCCGACCATGAGGCCCGCGCCGCCGCTCAAGAAGATGTCGCCGTAGACCTGCCGGCCGTCGACGAGCCGCGGCATGTGACCGAACGAGAACATCGCGCCGACGCGTACGACGTGAAGCATGCCGGTGGGTCGGCGCGCGATGTCGAGCGCGATCATCAGATTGCCCGCGGCGTAGAGACCCGCGAGCTCGCCGATGACCTCGGGCGAAGTTCCGTCGGCCGCGCAATCGATCGCGTCGCCGTCGGTGCCGACGCAGTACGTGCCGTTCGCGTCGAGATAGGTCGCGCTGATGCCACCGCCCACGTGCAGCTCTCCCCACGTGCCGAAGCTCGCGAGCTTCGCGTCGGCCAGCACTTCGCCGCCGACACGAATCGCGTCGTACGTCGCGCCCTTCTTGGTGGCGCCCATCTTCGTGCCGTACGCGACGGCGGCGAGCGAGACGCCCTCGTTGTACGACTTCCGATAGCCCGCGTACGGCTCGAGGCCCGCGTCACCGGACTCGCCGAACAAGCGCGCGCCGATGACGAGTCCGGGGATGCCCCAGTGATCGGGATCGATCAGCGCGGAGAGCTGCGGCGTCGATTGTCCGTTGCGATCCTGTCCGCTCGCCGCATTGGACAAGCGGAACGCGGGGACCACTGCGAGCTGCGCCTCGCCGCCGGGCCGTCCATGCGGAACGGCAGAGACGCCCGTCGTGGTGGGCATCGAGCCGAGCGTGGTGCAGGCGGTGAAGAACAAACAGAACAGCGCGAAGGATTTGGCCATGGAGGGAACGACACGCGAGCGGGAGAGAATGGGTACGCTGCGACCGTGACCCCGACGTTAGCGATTGTGCTCGCCATTGTCGCGGTCGTGGGAGGTGGGCGTGCGCTCTACAGCGCGATGTGGGGACCGCGCGCTCGCGCACGCAAACGCTCGACCAGCCGGCTCACGCAGATCGTGGACGGCTCCGTCGTCACGCTCGAGGGAGAGGTCCGTGCGGTCACGACGATCGAGGCGATGATCGAGGCGACGCTCTCGGGAACAACGTGCGTCGCGTTCCTCGCGCTCGAGAACGCCACGTACGGCGGTCAGGTGGTAGCGTCGATCCGATGAGTGAGGTGGGATCGGCGATCGCGTACCTGCGCTCGCCGCTAGCGGTCCGCGCACGATGCGAGCAGATCCTCGAGGTGGGCCTCGACGGAGAGCTCGCGCACTTCGCGGTGGATCTTTCAGCGCTGCCCGCGGTGGTCGCGAACGTCGTCGAGATCACGCGCGCCGCGTATCCGGATCTCGCGGTGCCGTACCTCGGACGCATGAGTCACTTCCGAGCGGGCGGCGTGGATCGCATCGAGAGCGTGCAGCACCAGATGAACGTGCGCGGCATGACTCCCGAGGAGCGCTCGCGCTCGCTCGTGGATCTCGTCGTTGTCAGCGCGCTGCTCGACACGGTGAGCAACGAGAACTGGCGCTTTCGCGAGCCCGGCACGGGTGAGGTCTTCGCGCGCTCCGAGGGGATCGCGCTCGCGAGCCTGCATGCGTTTCGCTCGGGGCTGTTCTCGTCGGATCCCGAGTATCCCTTGCGCGCCGATGCCCACGCGCTGCGCACGCTCGATCCCGTGCGGCTCGCCGCTGCGTTTCAAGTCACCATCGACAATCCGCTGCCCGCGCTCGAGGAGCGCACGAAGCTCGTGCGTGCTCTCGGTGGCGCCGTGGCGATGGCGCCGCGCATCTTCCGCCACGGCCGGCCCGGCGGCCTCGTCGACGCGCTTCGCGCGACGGGCACCACGCTCACCGCGCCCGCGATCCTCGGCGCGCTGATCGACGGGCTCGGTCCGATCTGGCCACCCACGACCACGCTCGGCGAGGTCGCGCTCGGCGACGTGTGGCGCCATCGCGCCGCGGGAGGCTCCGGACCGTCGGAGGGCTTCGTCCCGTTTCACGCGCGCTCGCAGTGGCTCGCGTACTCGCTGTTCGAGCCGCTCGAGAGCGCGGGCTTCGCGATCCAGCAGCCGGGCGCGCTCACCGGGATCCCCGAGCTGCGCAACGGCGGGCTGCTCGTCGATCTCGGCGTACTCGCGCCGAAGAACGCGGCGATCCGCGACGCGGTTCTTCCGATCGGTGACGAGCTGATCGTCGAGTGGCGCGCGCTCACCGTCGCGCTCCTCGATCGCGTCGCGGATGGCGTTCAGAAGGCGCTCGAGAAGACACCGCAGGAGCTCCCGCTCTCGTGCGTGTTGCAGGGCACGTGGTCCGCGGGTCGCGCGATCGCCGCGAAGCTGCGCCCGAACGGCACGCCGCCGATTCGCGTCGCCGACAGCACGATCCTCTAGTCTGCCTCTCGAGCTGCGAGCGCGGTCACGCTCGATCCGGTCCACCTGCCAGTCTGTCGCGGCAGGTTGTGGCAGGTGCGACAGCGGCCGGGCTGCGACAAGCGGTGCGACAGGTCGCCCTGGTCTTTCGGCCCGCTAACCATTGGAGATCGCGAACCTTAGATCTGGCCCGCAAGCAGCACCAGGAGCTCTCGCCGCGCGGCAACCACCGCGCTTCGAAGGAGAACCGCCATGACCCTCGTTCCCACCAGCCGCCTCGACACCATCGCCGCTCGCCAGAAGAAGAGCTTCGTTCGCGACGTCGTCTTCGCGGCGTTCATCGCGCTCGCCGCTGTCGTGTCCGTCGCGTCCGTGTCGACCGCGGTCGATGCGAGCACGGTCCGCGTCGCGCAGCGCTAACCGCGCCCGCCCGGGCCCTTCCGTGTTGTAGGGTCCGGCGCGATGCCAGGTCCCGTTCACGTCATCGACCACCCGCTCGTGCAACACAAGCTCTCGCTGATGCGCTCGAAAGAGACCAGCACGAGCACGTTCCGCAACCTGTTGCGCGAGATCAGCATGCTGCTCGCGTACGAAGTCTGCCGAGACTTCCCGACGACGACGATCGAGATCGAGACCCCGATCGCACCGACGAAGACCAGGGTCCTCGACGGCAAGAAGATCGTGCTCGTCTCGATCCTGCGTGCCGGCAGCGGCATCTTGCAGGGCATGCTCGATATTCTCCCGTCGGCACGCGTGGGCCACATCGGCCTCTATCGCGATCCGAAGACGAAGCAGCCCGTCGAGTACTACTTCAAGATCCCGGACAACATGAGCGAGCGCGACTGCATCGTCGTCGACCCGATGCTCGCGACCGGCAACTCCGCGGTCCAAGCGATCTCGCGCATGAAGGAGAGCGGTCCGCGCTCGATCAAGTTCGTGTGCCTGCTCACCTGCCCCGAGGGTCTGCACACGTTCCACAGCGCGCACCCCGATATCCCGGTCTACACGGCCTCGATCGACGAGCGCCTCGACGAGCGGAGCTACATCGTTCCGGGCCTAGGCGACGCTGGCGATCGCCTCTTTGGCACGAAGTAGGTCGCCGGGTCAGCCGATCTCTTCGGCGTAGGTCATCACGAGATACATCACGGCTTCGACGCGCCCGACATTGCGATACGCGTGCGGCGAGTCGGCCTCGAAGAGGATCGAGTCACCCGCCTCGAGCTTGTGCGTTTCGCCGGCGACATCGATCTCGACGGTGCCCGCCGTGCACACGAGGTTCTCGCTCGTGCCGGGCGGGTGCGCATCGGCATCCTCGACGCCGCCAGCGGCGAGGCGCAGCTCGTAGAACTCCACGCGGCGCGGCTCGTCGAACGGGAACAGCGCGCGCGAGGAGAACGTGCGGTCCTTGCTCGTCAGGATCTTCGAGTCGGTGGAGCGCAGCACGAGCGCGCCGGTCTGCGTGCGTGCGCTGATCAGCGCCGAGAACGTGACCTCGAGTGCGCGCGAGATCTTCCACAGCACGTTGATCGTCGGCGCGGATTGGCCAAGCTCGATCTGACCGAGCATCGCGCGAGAGACGCCGCTGATCTGCGCGAGACGCTCGAGCGACAGACCGCGTCGCGTGCGAAGGCGGCGCAGGTTCGCGCCCACGACCGGCGCGAGGTCGGTCGATTCGGAGGCGGCATTGGTCGCGGGAACGGGCGTGGCCGGCGCATCCTCGGCTGTCGCAGAAGGCGCCGCGGTCTTGGTTGCTGGTTTCTTCTTCACCTGGCCCAACAGGCGCCAGTATCTGTTATCGCGGATGGAGGGTCAATCCACGCCATGCGCGACGGAGCCCGGGCCCGCGTAGGCGGACTCGCCGTGGAGCGTGGTGTCGAGGCCGGTGTACTCCGCCTCGGTATCGACGCGCAGGCCGATCGTGAGATCGATGCCCTTCAGGATCACGAACGTGACCACGCCGGACCACGCGGCCGCGGCGACGATGCCGATCGCCTGCTTGTTGACCAGCGAGAGGCCGCCCTCGAAGCCGCCGTACGCTGCGGTCGCGAACACGCCGGTGAGCAGCGCGCCCGTCGCGCCGCCGATGCCGTGCACGCCGAACGCGTCGAGCGCGTCGTCGTAGCCGAGCTTGTTCTTGAGCAGCACCCCGCCGTAGCAGACCGCGCCTGCGATCGCGCCGATCGCGAGCGCCGCTTGCGGCGTGACAAAGCCGGCCGCTGGCGTGATCGCGACGAGGCCCGCCACCAAGCCGGATGCCGCACCGAGCGCGGTGGCCTTCTTGATGCGCATGCCCTCGACGATCACCCACGCGAGCGCGCCCGTCGCCGCCGCGAGCTGCGTGTTCACGAGCGCGAGCGATGCGCGACCATCGGACAGCGAAGCGCCGCCCGCATTGAACCCGAACCAACCGAACCACAGCATGCCCGCGCCGAGGAGCGTGAGCGTCAGGTTGTGCGGCGGATGGCGTACGCTCGGATAGCCCTTGCGCTTGCCGAGCACGAGCGCGACGACGAGCGCCGACACGCCCGACGAGAGATGCACGACGGTTCCGCCCGCGAAGTCGATCGCACCGAGCTCGAGCAGCCAACCGCCCGAGGCCCACGACCAGTGCGCGATCGGGTCGTACACGAGCGTCGCCCACGCGACCGTGAAGATCGCGTACGAGCTGAACTTGAAGCGCTCCGCGTACGCACCGCTGATCAGCGCGGGCGCGATCACCGCGAACATGCATTGGTAGATGAAGAACGCGAGGTGCGGCGTGGTCGCGGGCGCGGATGCATTCGCTGCTCCCGCCACGTCCGCGCCGACGTTCTGCATCGCGAGGAAATCGAAGCCGCCGATGATGCCGTGATAGCTCTCGCCAAAGCACAGCGAGTAACCGACGAGGGCGAACTGCACCGTGACGAGCCCGAGCGACATGAAGCTGTGCATGAACGTCGACAGCACGTTCTTTCCCTGCACCATGCCGCCGTAGAACAGCGCCAGCGCAGGCGTCATCAGCATCACGAGGGCGGCGGCAAACAGGAGCCACGCGGTATCGCCAGCGTTCATCCCTGTACCCTGACCGCAGGTGTGTTTCCGGCGCGTAACGCACTCGCTAAAGGTAGCGACTGAACGACGCTCTACCGGTGAGCGCTTTCGCGCGCGCTAGCGACTACACGCTAGAAGCGACCTGCGATGCCCACGCCCGTCGGCTCGACGACGACCGCCAAGGCCCGCTCGGTGGACTTGCGCGTGACGATGTAGACGATGCCCATCGTCACGAGCGCCGCACCGGACGCCGCGGCGATCACACCGAGACGACCGCGCGACGTGGCCCGCTCGTCGAAGCGCTTGAAGTCGCCGTAGGTCGTGGCGGCGTCCTTGTCGCTGTCGGCCGAGCTCGCTTGCGCGAGGAACACGCCGCCAGCGCCGAGACCGATCGCGCCGAGCCCGATCAAGCCCAAGCCGACGGGGCTGAGCCATGGCGATGGCGCGGATGGTGGTTCCGCGCGCTCGACGGGCGCCGTCACCGACGGTGCTTCCGACGGCGACGGCGAAGCGTCCACGCGCGGAGGTGTGGTCTCCGCCGGTTTCTGCGCGGCGATGATGGCGTTGCACTCGTCGATCTGCTGCCGCACTGCCGACTTGTTCGCGTCGGGCAGATCCATCGTCAGCAAGCGCTCGTAGAGCTCCACGGCCTTGTCGCAGTGGTTGAGCTTTCGTTCCGTCTGCGCCCACGCGTACAGCGTGTCTGCATCCGCCTCGAGCGAGAACGATCGACCGAGCGCCTCGCTCGCGCCTGCGTAGTCTGCCTTCTTGTACGCGGCGACGCCCTTGTCGAACGCGGCACGCGCGTCGGCTCCTTTGGGCGCAGCGCTCGCGGTGGAGGCGAGCAGCGAGGCCGCCGCGATCACTGCCGTACGGGCATGAATGGCGAGTCGGCGTTCCATTCGGACTCCTTCTTGGGTTCGGCCTTGGGCTCGGTCTTCTTGGGCTCGGCCTTCTTCGGCGCGGGCTTGTCGACGGCCTTCTTCGTTGTCTTCTTCGGCGACGCTTTCTTCGTCGCCTTCTGCTTCGGCGTTTCGACGGGCTCGGTCTCGATGGCGGGATCGGGCTCGACCGCGAGCTCGATCTTCGGCGCTAGTTCTTGCTCACCCACGGTGGGCTCGACGGCCTCGCTCGGCTCGACGGAGGCGGGCTCGGTCGCCTCGTCCGGCGTCGCTTCGGACATGGCTTCATCTGGCGTCGCGTTTGGCTTCGCTTCGTCCGGATCGATCACCGGCATGCGATCGGGCGCAGGTCGCGTGGACTCGCCCGTCTTCGCACGCGGTGCGGTCGCGTCGGATCCCCCGAACGCGATGAACGCCGCGATGCCCGCGCCGGCGAGCAACAGGCCGATGCCGATGAACACCGGCGCGCGCGACTTCCGATCCACGCGCACGAACGCGGTCTCGTCGTTGCGTGATCGCACGCGCTCGGTGAAATCCGCCGACGGCGTCGCCGCGACGGGAACACTATCGACCGCAGGATTGGACACGAGCGTCCCCGCGCTCGGTGCACCGAACGCGTGCGCGTCGCTGGCCGCCTCGGGCGCGGCATGCATGGCCTGCACATCGGATACATCGGGCGCGATCGCCGCAGCGACGATGTGCGGCGCGACCGGCGTTGGTGTCGGCGGGCGCGGCATCGGCACGGGCGGCGTTGGCGTCGGTGCGCGCATCGCCGGCGACGATGCACGCGGCAGCGCCGCTGGTGGCGTTGGCTGTCGCGGGCTCGGCGTTGGTGCACGTGGCAACGTGCGGACCACCATCGGCCCCTGCCCCGGCAGCGTTCCCATGTCGGGGCCAAACGCGTTCTCGTCGGAGCGCGAGCTCTTCTCCGTGCGCTTCGGCGGAGGCAACGCGGTGACGATGTCCGTCGCTTCGTCGTCGGCGCTCGGCCCCACAGGCGCGGGCGGCGTGAGCGGAATGACCGGCGCCATCGGCGTCAGCGGGAGCTGCGCGAGGGGCTCCTCGACCTGCGTCTTGCCGCTCTCGACGAGCGTTCGCACGACGTGCTGCTCGACGAAGAACGCACCTTGCGCGCGTGCCTGGTCCCACTCCTCGAGGCGCGCGGGGAACAGCGTCGACATCAGCCGCGCGAGCACGAGCGGCGACACGCGCAGGCGATTCTCGTGGGCGAAGTCTTCGATCTCCTTCTGCAGCTCGAGCGCGCTCCCGAAGCGCTGCGCTGGATCGCGAGCGAGCGCCTTCAGCACGATCGCCTCGAGCGCCGGTGCATACGAGGGCACGATCGTGCTCGGCCTCGGCGCATCGACGTTCACGATGTTGTTCAGCACCGCGTACTCGTTCTCCTCGAGGAACGGCAAGCGCCCCGTGGTGAGCTCGTACAGGATCGTGCCGATCGAGAAGATGTCGCTGCGTCGATCGAGCGTGGCGTCGCCGCGGCATTGCTCCGGCGACATGTACGCGATCTTCCCCTTGAGCCCGCCGCGCGTCGTGGCCGGCGTGCCGCTCGCGCGCGCGATGCCGAAATCGACGAGCTTGACGGCTCCGTCGTAGCTGACGAGCACGTTGGACGGTGACACGTCGCGATGCACGATCTCGAGCCGGCGCCCGTCGGGCCCCGCCTTCGTGTGCGCGTAGTGCAGGCCCGCGCAGAGCCCCGCGACGAGCGTCAGCGCGGCATCGAGCGACATCGGGACACCGTTCTCGATGCCCGTCGCGTGCAAGCGACCGAGGTCTTCGCCGTGGATGTACTCCATCGAGAAGAAGTAGTCGCCGTCCTCGACGCCGATGTCGTAGACCTGCGCGATGTTGGGGTGATGAAGCGTGGCCGAGAGGCGCGCTTCGTTCAGGAACATCGCCACGAACTGCTGGTTGGCCGCGAACTGCGGAAGGATCCGCTTCACGACCACGAGCTTCTCGAACCCCTCGATACCCATCGTGCGTGCGAGGTAGAGCTCCGCCATCCCACCGACCGCGATCTGGCGGATCAGCTCGAACTTGCCCAGCTTGTCGCCCGGGGCAAGAAAACGCGGTCGTACTCCGGGGATAGCCACGTAGCGCCCGCCCTAACGATAGACGAAAACCGGGTGCGGCGCAGTACTATGAATCCCCTGCTACCGCGCGTACTTGTTCGCGAACTCGAGGGTGCGTGACCACGCGAGCTGGCAGCTCTCGGCGTCGTACACCTCGGGGCGCTTCTCGTTACAGAACGCGTGCTGGGCCTCGTACACGTGGAGCTCGAACGGCACGCTGACGGCCGCCTTGACCTTCTCGATCATCGGCACCTTGACCCAGTCGTCCTTGGTCGCGACGTGCGCTTGCACCGGCGCGTCGATCTTCGACCAATCGAGGTCCCCGGGATAGCCGTAGTACGAGATCGCGCAGGCGAGCCCGCGCACGTTGACGGCGGTGCCGAGCGTGAGTGCGCCGCCCATGCAGTAGCCCGTGACGACGACCTTTCCCGTCGAGCGCTCGTGCGTCTTGCCGTACTCGACGCACGCGGCGATCTCGCCGAAGCCCTTGCCCCAATCGTATGCTTTGAGCCACGCGCTGGCCTCGGCGGAGTCCTTTGCGAGCTTGCCGTGATAGAGGTCCGGCACCACGACCACGAAGCCTTCGGCGGCCCACCGCTTCGCTTGCGCGAGGATGTTCTCGTTGAGGCCCCAGTACTCCTGCAACAGCACCACGACCGGCGCCTTGGCATCGCCAGCGGGTAGCTCGACAACTGCGTCCACGTCGCCTTGCTTCACGTGCGTCATGCGGTGCTTATACTGCGCGCCATGTCCGGACCGAAAGGCGCCAGAGGTCGCAGATTCGAAGGCGCCCTCGATCCTATCGCCGCGCAGATGAACGCATCTGTCGCGTTCGATCAGCGGCTGCTCCCTCACGATGTTGCTGGCTCGATCGCGCACGCGGAGATGCTCGGCGCGCGCGGGCTCATCAGCGCCGACGACGTTCGTGCGATCACGAATGGCCTGCGCGCCGTCGAGGAGAAGCTCGCGAGCGGAGAGCTTCCGTGGGACGAGGCGCTCGAGGATGTTCACATGAACGTCGAGGCGCGGCTCATCGACGCGATCGGCGACGCGGGCCGGCGCTTGCACACCGCGCGATCACGCAACGATCAAGTCGCGACCGACTTGCGGCTCTACGCGCGCTCGGCGGCAGCGCGCATCGTCGACGCGCTCGACGATCTCGCGCGTGCGTTCCTCGAGCAAGCCAAGGCGCATCTCGACACGCTCATGCCGGGGTACACGCACTTCCAGCGCGCGCAACCGGTGCGCCTCGCGCATCACCTCCTCGCGTACGTGGAGATGTTCGCGCGCGATCGCGGGCGCATCCAAGACGCGTCGCGCCGCGCCAACGTCTCGCCGCTCGGATCCGGTGCGCTCGCCGCGACGACGCTGCCGATCGATCGCGAACGCGTCGCCACGTCGCTCGGCTTTGCGGGCGTCACCCACAACTCGCTCGACGCCGTCGGTGATCGCGACTTCGCCATCGAGCTCGTCGCGGCGTGTGCGCTGATCCAGGTACACCTCTCGCGATTGGGCGAGGAGCTCGTGCTGTGGGCGAGCCAGGAGGTCGGCTTCGCGCGCATCGGCGAGGCGTACTGCTCGGGCTCGTCGCTCATGCCGCAGAAGATGAACCCCGATCTCGCCGAGCTCTTGCGCGCCAAGAGTGGTCGCAGCGTCGGCGCGTGGGTCACGCTCGTCACCGTCGTGAAGGGCTTGCCGCTCGCGTACAACAAGGATCTCCAGGAGACGCAGGAGCCGCTGTACGACGCTGTCGAGACGGCGCTCGCGTCGCTGCAAGTCGCGCGCGGCATGGTCGCGTCGCTCGTGTTCGACACGCACAAGCTCCGCACGGCGATCGACACGGGCTACCTCGTCGCGACCGAGCTCGCCGACTACCTCGTCACCAAAGGCGTGCCGTTCCGCGAAGCACACGACGTCGCGGGGCACATCGTGCGCACGGCGAGCGCGCGCGGCGTGGAGCTCGCGGCGCTGACGCTGACCGAGCTACAGGAGGCGCATCCTTCGTTCGAGGTGGACGTGGCGAGCTGGCTCGATCCGCAAAGCGCGGTCGATCGCCGCGACGTGGTCGGCGGGCCCGCGCGTGCACGCGTGCTCGCAGAGATCGATCGGATCTCGGAGCAGCTCGGTGTACAACCGCCGACGCAATGACGTCGTCCGGCTACGCAACGTTCCAGTACAAAACCGACTCCCTCCACTGCGAGGGCGTCGCCCTGCAGAAGATCGCCGACGAGGTCGGCACGCCGTTCTACGTCTACTCCAAGGCGGAGCTCGTGCGGTCGTACAAAGCGTTCGATGCAGCGCTCGACGGCGTTCCGCACCGCACCTGCTACGCGGTGAAGGCTAACTCCACGCTCGCGATCCTGAAGATCCTGGCAGAGCTCGGAGCGGGCGCGGACATCGTCTCGTACGGCGAGCTGTTTCGCTGGATGAAGGCGGGCGGCGCCGCGAACAAGGTCGTGTTCAGCGGCGTCGGCAAGTCCGTCGAGGAGATGCGCCTCGCGATCACCGCCGGCATCGACGCGTTCAACGCGGAGTCGGTCGAGGAGATCCACGTGCTGAACCAGGTCGCGGGCACGCTCGGCAAGAACGTGCGCGTGTCGCTGCGCGTGAACCCCGACGTCGACGCGGGCACGCACCCGTACATCTCGACGGGTCTCAAGACCAACAAGTTCGGCATCTCGATGGAAGAGGCGCGCGATCTCGGTCGTCAGGCGTCGGCGTGGCCCAACGTCTCCATCGTCGGCGTGGATTTCCACATCGGCTCGCAGCTCATCAAGACCTCGCCGTTCGCCGACGCGATCGCGCGGCTCGTGTCGCTCGTCGGTGATCTCGCCAAGGACGGCGTGAAGATCACGCACGTCGACATCGGTGGCGGCCTCGGCATCGACTACGGCAAGGGCGAAGAGATCGCGTCACCCGCGGAGTACGGCGCTGTCGTTCGCGATGCACTCGCGCCGCTCCTCGCCATGGGCATGACCGTGTACACGGAGCCTGGCCGCGTGATCGTCGGCACGTGCGGCGCGCTCGTCACGCGCGTGATGTACCGCAAGCGCAACGACGTGAAGCACTTCACGCTCGTCGACGGCGCGATGAACGATCTCATGCGCCCGGCGCTGTACGGCTCGTACCACCCGATGAAGCCGGTCGTGCGCCCGGACCGCCCGCTGATCAAGACCGACGTCGTGGGCCCGATCTGCGAGACCGGCGACTTCTTCGCACGCGATCGCGAGCTCCCCGAGATGGAGCAGCAAGAGCTTCTCTGGATCGGCGCGGCCGGCGCGTATGGCTCGACGATGTCCTCGAACTACAACACGCGCCCGCGCGTCCCCGAGGTGCTCGTCGACGGTGACTCCTACACCGTGATCCGTGTTCGCGAGACCTACGAAGGCATGATCGCGACCGAGCGTCTCTAGGCTATCCTCGGCGGGTGAGGCTGGGGACCTTCGCACTCGGACGCTGGCTCGCGATCGCCGCGCTGGGCGTTGGCGCGTGCGGCGACAACGAAGCAGGCGATGACCGCCAAGGCGGCGACACCACCGTCGACGACCGCACGCGCGAGGCGTTCACGCACTCCGCGCCGAACCTCACCGACGAGGAGCGCATGCTCTTTCACCTCGGGCGCGGGCCGTTCAACTTCGTGTGGGCGCCGCCGCAGCTCGGCCGCTTGTTCAACAACGCGTCGTGCCTCGGGTGTCACGGCGGAAATGGCCGCGGGCAATCGCTCGTGATGCGCGGCCAAGAGTTTGGCTCGCAAGCGCTCGTGCGCGTGAGCCTGTCCGAGGGTGAGCCCGCAACACCCGGCGGCAACGTGCTCGTGCCGGGCTTTGGCGAGCAGCTACAAGATCACACGACGAGCGGCCTGCCCGAGGTGTTCCTCGAGGTGACGTGGGCCGAGTCGGTCACGTACTACGGCGATGGCACCGCGCAGCCGATGCGTCATCCGCAGGTGAACATCCAGCTGCCGAACGTGAACGATCCGCTGCCGCCGTGGATGATCTCGTATCGCCAAGCGCCGCCCCTGCACGGGCTTGGCCTCCTCGAAGCGATTCCCGACGAGACGCTCGCAGAGCTCGAGGATCCCGACGACCTCGACGGCGACGGCATCTCGGGACGCCGCAACATCGTGTGGGACTCGATCGCGCAGAAGCTCGCGACCGGCCGCTTCGGACACAAAGCGAACGTCGCGCACCTCGTGGATCAAGCAGCCGCCGCGTTCGTGAACGACATGGGCCTCACCAACAAGGTGTTCCCCGAGGAGGACGGCTCGCGCGACGTGAACGACGACCAGCTCGCACAGGTCACGCTCATGATCTCGGCGATCGCCGTGCCCGCTGCCGCACCGCGCGGGGCCGATGCGCTTCTCGGCAAGTCACTGTTCACGAAGTTTCAGTGCGCGAGCTGCCACATTCCAACGCTAGAGACCGGCGATCACCCGATCGCCGCGCTCGCGTACCAGCGGATCCACCCGTACACGGATCTCTTGCTGCACGACGTCGGCGACTTGCTCACCGACGCGCGCCCCGATCACGCAGCGACGGGAACCGAGTGGCGCACGCCGCCGCTGTGGGGCATCGGCCTCACGCAGATCGTGCAACCTGGAACTACGTACCTGCACGACGGGCGTGCGCGTACGCTCGAAGAGGCGATCCTGTGGCACGGGGGCGAGGCAGAGCGCGCACAGCAGGCGTTTCGAACTGCCAAGAAGTCAGACCGCGACGCGCTGATCCGCTTCCTCGAAACGCTATAGCGATACCGACGCGATTCGCGCGTACAATCACCACGTGAGGCGCGAGGACCACCATCGCACCGAGGTGGACGTCCAGGAGGAGGCGAGCACGGTGCGCGACCGCGACGGCCGACTGCCGAGCGGCACCGAGATCGAGGGCTACGTCATCGACGGCGTCGTCGGCAAAGGTGGAATGGGCATCGTCTACAGCGCGACGCACAAGGTGATCGGCAAGCGCGCCGCGATCAAAGTGTTGCGCATGGAGGTCTCGCAGAATCCGATGCACCTCCAACGCTTCATTCAAGAAGCGCGCGCGGTGAACGCGATCGGCCATCCGAACATCATCGACATCTTCGATTTCGGTCAGCTCCCCGACGGGCGCGCGTTCCACTTGATGGATCTCATGGCCGGCGAGTCGCTACGCCAACGCTTGCGCCGCGGCCCCCTACATCCGTCCGAAGCGGCGAACGTCATCGATGCGATCGCCTCCGCGCTGATCGCCGCGCACGACAAGGGCTTCATCCATCGCGATCTCAAGCCCGACAACGTGTACCTGATTCCCGTCGAGGGAGACTTTCCCGACGTGAAGCTCCTCGACTTCGGTCTCGCCAAGCTGATGCCCGAAGCCGGCACCGCCGCGTTCATTACCAAGACTGGCGTCATGCTCGGCACGCCCGAGTACATGTCGCCCGAGCAAGCGCGTGGTGAGCCCATCGATTACCGCACCGACGTCTACGCGCTCGGCGTCGTCATGTACGAGATCCTCGCCGGCGAGCGACCATTTCCTCCGACAGGTGACGCGTTCTCGACGCTGCTCTATCACGCGGAGGAGATGCCGCCGTCGATCGGCGCTGCCATCCCTGACTTGCTGCCCGAGATGGTCCAGCTCGTCGACTCGATGCTGAAGAAGGATCCGTACGCGCGGCCATCGCTCGCCGCGGTGCGTGCGCTGCTCAAGCGCCTCCGCACCACGAAGCTCCCGACGCACTCCATCGCGGGACAGGAGATCCGGTCGTACTCCAACCCGAACCTCGAGGCGATCCGCTCGGGCGTCCTCGGCGCATCGCCGCTCGTCCCACCGACGGTACAAGCCAGCGCGTCTGGTCCCTACGCGCAGTACTCCGCGCACTCGATGACACCGCCGCCAGAGCCGCTGCGCACGTCCGGCCTCGTGCCACCATCGCGCCCCTCGCAGATGACGCCCGAGCAGCGAGACGCGATGCGCACGACGCCGCGCACACCGGCGGCGCGCTCGCCATCGACGCCACCTGCGAACGCATCGGCGAGTGCGCTCGCCGGCGCACGTCCGCATGCGAGCACGACGCTCGGGGTAGCGCCGCCACCGAAGCTGGTGGTTCCACGCCCGTCCGCGCCGACGACGAAGTCCTCGAGCG
This sequence comes from Pseudomonadota bacterium, assembly GCA_023428295.1. GTDB lineage: Bacteria > Myxococcota_A > Polyangia > Haliangiales > Haliangiaceae > JABFXX01. The sequence continues at coordinate 2,553 of JAEYYV010000220.1, read as the reverse complement.
TGTGGATCATCGTCGGCGCGCTGTTGTTCATCGGCGCCGGTGTCGCACTCGCGTTCGTGCTAGTGGGCTAGCGTGGCGCGAACGAGGCGGTCCGGTGTTACGTGGCGGCAGCTCGTGCTCACGTGCGGAGTCGTCGTCGGTTTGCTCTCCAAGCATTGGCTCGGCTACGTCATCGCGGCAGGCATCGTGCTCGCGACCCTCGTGGCGATCGTGATCTACATCGTCCGCTCCGGCCGAGCGCTCGCGCGACTTCGCACGAAGCTCACCGCGCCGACTCACTGGCCCGAGGAGACGGTTCGCGAGGGGTACAACCCATACGCGGACGATCGCGTGATGGGCACGCTGAACGGCCGGCGCGTGTGGGCTGCATTGCACGCGACCGGTGCCACCGCGAAGATCGAGCTCCTGCACTGGCCCGCGACACTCTCGCTCCATGCGCGCGACGAGAGCGCCGCCATACGAACGGGCGACGACTCGTTCGATCGCGTCGTCCAGCTGCGCGATCCCGACGACGTGTGGCGAACCGTGCTGACGGGCGAGCTCCGTCGCCGCCTCGTCGAGCAGTTCGGCTCTCGCAAGGCAACCATCGCGAACGGCATCCTCACCGTGGAGCTTCCGGACGAGCACTCCGACGAGCTCGACGATCTCCTCGAAGCGTGGGCCGCGATCGATCTCCCCCCCGCGACCGTGTCCGAGGATGCCGTCTTCGCCAACGCCAAGGTCGATCCGATCGCCGGCGTCCGTCGCTCTCACTACGAGTGGTTGCTGCTCCGCCGCTGGAATCCTCCGCTCGTCTATCGCGCGGCCGCCGATGACTCGGATCCCGACATCGCAGCGTGGGGCCGACAACACGTGCCTCCCGACGCGGGTGCGTTCCGATAGCAGCTGGCTACTCCCTTGGCATCTGCGCACGCATCAACAGCGCTACGGTGCGCCGATGCAGCTCATCACTCCGACCGACGCGGGCTACGCAGATGAAGTCATCGGGTTCAACGTCGCCGCCGGCTCGACGCCCGACGTCGTCGTTCCGGCATCCTCGGTGAGCGACATCGTCGAGGCCGTTCGCTACGCACGCGCACACGGTCACGCGGTGACCGCGCAAGCCACGGGGCACGGCGGGCCGCATCCGATCCACGCGGGTCTCCTCGTCTCGACGAAGCGTCTCGAGCGCGTGCGCATCGACGGCGACATCGCGACCATCGAAGCGGGCGCGCGCTGGAGCTCGGTGATCGCTGCAGCCGCACCGCACGGACTCGCCCCCATCGCCGGCTCGTCGGCAACCGTCGGTGTCGTCGGCTACGTGCTCGGCGGTGGCCTCGGCCCGCTCGCGCGCAGTCACGGCTTCAGCTCGGACTACCTCGTCGGTGCCACGGTGATCACCGGCAGCGGCGAGCTCGTCGACACGAACGATCATCCCGATCTGCTCTGGGCGCTGCGCGGCGGCAAGTTCGGCCTCGGCATCGTCACCGAGGTGCGCGTGCGACTCGTGCCCCTGCGCACGCTATACGCCGGCTCGCTGATATTCGACGAGCCGCAGCTCGAAGCCGCTCTTCGCGCGTGGGTCGATTACACCGCGACCGCCGACGCCGACGTCACCACGAGCGTCGCGATCGCGAAGTTCCCGCCGATCGACGCCATTCCCGAGCCGCTCCGTGGCCGGCGCGTGCTCGCGCTTCGCTTCGCGTATCCCGGCGCCATCGCCGACGGCGAGCGACTCGCACGCCCCTTGCGCGCCGCGGCGCCGATCTACATCGACGATCTGCACGAGCTCGCAGCGGCCGACATGGCGAGGATCCACAACGACCCTCCGGGCCCGCTTCCCTCGTGGGCGCGCGGTGCGCTGCTCGATCGGATCGATCAAGACCTCGCGACGACGCTCCTCGGCCACGTCGGTCCCAACACCGACGCGCCATTCATCGCCGTCGAGCTTCGCCACCTCGGCAACGCGACCGCTCGTGATGTCCCCGAAGGCTCGGCGGTCGGCGGTCGCGGTGCATCGTTCACGGCGAGCTTCATCGGCGTCCCGGTTCCGGAGCTGTTCACCGACGTGATCCCGAGCGCCGCCAACCGCATCCTCGAGAGCTTCGCGCCGTGGCGCTCGCGCGAGGAGAACATCAACTTCCTCGGCGAGCCTGCCGAGCCCGCGCGCATCCCGAACGCCTGGCGCGATGACGTGCGCGAGAAGCTGGACCGCGTTCGACATCGATACGGATAGACGACGCCCAGCCTTGGCCCGTCGAGCAACCTTGCCGTGCATGCAGCGTCCAGGTGGCCCACGTGGGCAGCTGAGCGTCGTGCAGGCGCCAGAAGGTTCGCCCACAACGAGACCCTTGGTGTTCTCGAGACGGCCGCGCACGATCCTCGTGATGCGCTGCGCGACCGACGTGGGCCACGCGACCGATCCGCGGGTGTTGGCGTCGGATGCTGTCGCGCCGTCTTCCGCCGAGCTTCGCGGAACAAGCTCGCCCGTCGATGCAGCGTCCGGGGTGTTTTTCTTTGGATCTCGACCGCGAGCGTTCGTGATGTGCCGTGATCGAAATCAGTGCGTCGCGG
>JAEYYV010000202.1 GCA_023428295.1 Pseudomonadota bacterium | reverse complement strand
CACGTCGCACGCTTGCGACACGCGCTGTCCGCATACCGGACGTCAGGCAAGCCTCGTCGCCACGTGTCCACCGAGGCCACGCCGGGCACCTTCGATCTCATGCGCGCGGACCGATTCGCTCGGATAGAGAAATCAAGCCGAAACCGGCGAACGTGAGCGGGGGCGATCACCCCGGAGCGCTCCTCATTCGAGACCGGTAAAGGGCACGCGCCGCATCCAGCTCGCTCACGACGGCGTCGACCAACTCGGCCGGTTCGATCGCTCGGGCGTGCGGTCCCCATTCGAGGACCCACGAAACGACGGGCGCGAGGTTGGCGCACGGGAACGAGAGCCGCACCGAGCCGTCGGGCTGACTGTCGAGCGTTTGCGACCGGTGCCACTCGCGAACGCGCGCATAGGCCGCGCGTTCCTTGCTGAACTCGATGACGACGCGGTGGGCAGCGGTGAGATCGCCGCCGTAGATGTCGAACCCGCTCTGGATCTCGTCGTCGAGGCGGAAGTCGACCGGCACCGAGAACACGTGCGCGCGCAACGCCTCGGCATGGGTGAAGCGCTCGACCGCGTAGCGCTCGGTGGCACCGCGCGGGATCACGAGGCCGCCGGCGGGATCGTCGAGGCGGCGGCCGATGACGTAGAGGCCGTGCTTGAACACAACCAGCGAGAACGGCGCGAGGTACCCGCGCGACGTACGGCCGCGACCGCCGCGGTATGCGTACTCGACGACCCGGCGCATGAGCACGCCGGTCTGCAGCGCGTCGATCACGTCCTCCTTGCCGCGGTACGCCTTGGTGCCGCCATCGGGGATGTACGCGAAACGGTCGCGGTCAGCGGCCAACTCGGCGCGTTCCTTGGCGGTCGTGCGCTGGAGCAGTTTGGCGAGCAGGGACTCGACGTCCTCGGCGAACGACGTGCCCTTGAAGACATCGAACACGCGGCGGATCGCGAGCAGCGTGTACCGTTCGCGACGGGTGATCGCGACGGTGCGCGTGCTCTCGCCCTCCAGGCGGGCGGCGGCGCGGCCGTCAATCGGCGAGCGGTCGATCTGAATGTGCGCGTCGCCCAGCTCGGCGAGGTCGCGCTTGACGGTGCGCACGTGGACGCCGACCAGATCGGCGAGTTGTTCGAGCGTGCGGCCCTCCGGGAAGCCGCGGAGGGCCTCCAGGATGCGGAACGCACGCGCGACTTGGCCCGTCTCACCGCGCCGGTACATGCGCACCTCGGTGATCGTCGCCGCCAAGATCGCGTTCTGGAGCGGCGTTTGTCGTCGGAGAAGGCTTTCCAGAAGGCTTTCCAGACCGTTCGGCGAAGGGATACGCGAAGCCCCTTTCGCACGGCGCGGCGGCCAAGCGCCTGAATCGGCGGGGGTCGGGGCTGGGAGCGCAAAGGGCTTCCGGCTGGTGCCGAAGCATCGTGGGTGACTTTGCGAAGGCCGGGATCTGCACCGTGCGCGGCCAGAATCGCACGGTTAGTTCGGATGGACAAAGCTTGTCCAACCCGATGTGCAGGATGGCTTGCATGTCGACTTCAACACCCGCACCCGCTGTTGCCAAGCCGCAGATCGTCCCGCTCGCCCGCGATCCGAACGGGAGGCCGCTGCGCGTCCCACCGGAGGCCGCGTTCTGGCGCGTCCGTCGTCACACGCGCGGCCGGCCGCGCAACGTGATCGGTGCGGACCGTAAGCCGGTCGAGCTACCGCTCGACGTCACCGAGGAAGACCTCGAGGCGATGTTCGGATCGGGCATGTACAGGCTCGACCTGTACGACGCGCAGGGAGAACCGCTCGACGTCACGGCCACGGTCGCGCTCGGCGAACCTGAGCCCGCGAACGCAAACCAGCAGTCCGAGGACGCGGCGGCGATCGCGCCGATATTGCCAGTGAACGCGAGCGACGTGCGGCTCGTGCTGGAGGCGAACGTCCGCGCCACGCAGCTCGCGTTCGCTCACAACGAGCGCACGCTGACCGCGAGCTTGCGTATGGCCGACACGCTGCGTGACGGCATCCGCGATCTGGCGAGCGCGCAGGCGACCTGGATCAACACGCTCGCGTCGGCGCGCGGGTTCTTCCGCAACGCCTCGCCGCCGTTGCCGCCACCTCCCCCTACCGAGGAGGACGAGGACGACTACGAAGACGACGACATGGAAGACATCGATGACGAGGCGTCGCCGACGTGGATCGACAAAATCAAGCCGCTGGTCGATACCGCTGCGGCGTCGGCGACCAACGTGGTCATGGACTGGAGCATGAAGGCCGGCAGCAAGCTGTCGTCGCTGCTCAAGCCGAACGCTGACACGGTGCCGACGTCCGCGGACGCACAGGTCCAGCAAGATGAGCCTGTGCAGGGCTTCGAGGTGGGCGACCTGCTCGACTGGCGCAGAGCCGCCAGGAAGGGAGAGGTCGCACGCCAACCGCAGCAACCCAAGCCGATGTCGCTGCAAGCGCGGATCATGGCGGACCCGCAGTTGTAGGCGCGCGTGATGGCGATCAAGGAGCTGCTGACGCCCGCCGAGATCGCCGAGCTGTTCGAGCTCGCGTCGGCGAGCACGGACCGCGAGCAACAGTCGCTGATCGAGCTCGTGAAAGAGCACAGCCCGCAGCGAGCGGTGCGGGTGATTCGCCACGTCCTCGACGAACGGCGCGGCGCACCGCAGATGCGGATCACGCCGATCCGCGTGCCGGCGTCCGAGGCCATCCCCGGCACGTCACCGCCTGCGTCCGCCACGCCGTCGACGACGAACGAGTCGAGCGTATCCACCATGACCACCGAGCCCTGAGCGAGGAGCGCAATCATGCCCAAGCACATCACCAACGATCGCCAGCCGAGGATCCTGCTGCTCGCTGACGACACGAACACCACCTTGCAGTCCGTCGAGGAGCTATGCGCGACCGCACAGCGTTCCGTCGAGGAGCTGCGCGCCACGGCGCAGCGACATCAAGCGGAGGTCGACGCCATGGTCGCAGCATTGCGACGCCGAGCGGCGGAGATCCACCACACGCGCGACGTCGGGCACGCACGGCGGCGCAAGCGCGCGCACGAGGAGGTGCGCCCAGCTCTACCGCCGCCGATCACCGCGTTCCTCACCGGGTTCGTCGACGCGTTGACCCGAAAGCTCGAGGCCATCGCTGCCGCGTTGACACCCGAGGAGCGCGAGCGGCTGCGCGCGATCGCGCCGGGCTTCATCCGCGCGGTGCTTCACGACGAGCCCGACGTGCGCGCGATGGTCGGCCTCTTGCTCCAGATGGAGCCGTGGTGGGCAGCGATGATCCTCAGTACGTACCTCCCCGACTTCGAGCGGAGGTTCGCGTCGTGAGCGCGCTCGTCCGCCAGACGATCGCGCAGGTCGCCGCGAACAGTAACGAGGCCCCCGAGGCCGGCGCCCGTGCGCTGCTCGAGCGCGAAGCGTTCGAGGCGTTCAAGGCGTTCGTGATCGCGTTCCAGCACCTCGTGCCGTGCGACGCGCCGCCCGTGATCGTCGGGGCCGAGCGCGCGCCGACGAGCGACGTGCTCACCGCCGACGAGGCCGCCGCATTCCTCGGCGTCGATCGCAACACGGTCTACGACTACGCGGGCCGCGGTGTGATCCCGCACCAGCGGCTCGGCAAACGGCTCATCTTCCGTCGCGGCGCGCTCGTCGCTTGGCTAGACTCATCGCTGTGCAAGGCCACGTCGACTCGGAAAGGCTGACTATGCCGGTTCGACGTAACCAAGACGGGCGGTGGCGGTATCGCCACGGGGTCCACTATCCGGACGGAACGCGCGAGCGCATCAGTGGCTCGGCGCCCAACCACATCAACACCAAGGTGGCCGCGGAGCAGGCCATGCTCGAACACATCGAGCGTTGCCTGCACCCGGAACGCAAGCTGCCGAGAAAGGGGACTCCGACGTTCAGGGAGTGGTTTAAGGGCAGGTTCTGGGACGAGTGGGTGATCGGTCGCAAGAACAAGCCGGGCGAGCAGTACGAGAAGACGGTCATCTTCGGCTGTCATCTCGAGCCACGGTTCGGCGACATGGCGCTCGACGAGATCACGGTGTCCGAGATCGCGCGGTTCCGCGCGCACCTCGTCGCCGCGGGTCTCGGCGACAAGCGCATCAACAACATCATGGCGGTGTTGTCGAAGGCGCTGCGCTACGCCGCGGACTGCGAGCTGATCGAACGGGCGCCAAAGATCTCGATGTTCAAGATCGAGCGTCCGGAGATCGTCGCGTGGGACTTCGAGCAGTACGCACGTCTCCTCGCCGCGGCGAAGGCCGATGGCGAGGAGTGGTACGTCGCGCTCTGCCTGGCCGGTGAGGCCGGGTTGCGCGTCGGCGAGATCAAGGCGCTGCGTTGGCGTGAAGATGTCGACCTGATCGCCCGCACGATCACCGTGAACCAACAGACCTGCCGCGGGCTGACCGGGACGCCCAAGGGGCGCACGCGCCGAACGGTGCCGATGACGGCGACACTCCACGACGCGCTCAAGCGGATGAGCACCATCCGCGAGGGCTATGTGGTGCGGAACCTCGATGGCACCGCGAAGACCGACAAGCAGGCCGTCCACGCGCTCGCGCGGATCTGCCGGCTCGCCGGGCTACCGCTTCGTCAGTGGCACACCCTGCGCCACAGCTACGGAACCCACGCCGCATTGTTCGGCGTGAACCCGTGGCGGCTCCAGACCTGGCTCGGCCACAAGCGCATCGACGAGACGATGCTCTATGTGCACGTCGCCGAGGCGCACGCCCGCGAGCTGCCTGAAGCCGTCCGCGAGGCGGCGGCTGGCGAAGCAGATCCGGACAAGCGGATCATCGCGATGCTCGGCGCTCGTGGCAAAGGCGTGGCAAAAGCCGCGACCGCTCCGAGCGAGATTGCTGTGAAAGCAGCGAGTTAAGTAGTGAGGGCAGAAGGGCTCGAACCTTCAACCAGCGGATTAAGAGTCCGATGCTCTACCATTGAGCTATGCCCCCGGTTGGGAACCTGACTTTCATCAGGCAGTACTTCTTCGGTTTTCAGTGAGTCCGAGCCGACTCGAACGGCTGACCTACGGGTTCGAAGCCCGGCGCTCTATCCAACTGAGCTACGGACCCGTTGGGGCGCAGTAGATAGCTTCCGCACGGTCGAACTGTCAAGTCCGAGCGTGCCGCGTGGAGGGTTGTCCGTGCTTGTTGCGTGACGGCTCACGTTCCGTCGCTCTAAGTGCGCGAACCCTCGTTTTCGACGCACCGCGAGGTACGACCCGAAAAGCCCAAACTTATCGGGGGGTAGGAGCGAGTTTCTTCTTTCGTTATGAGTAGCGATCAGCGTATACGAGGGATCAGCGTGGTGAGGGACCACACGCTGGTTTTGTTCAGTACTCCGGGAGGCAAGCGTGTTTTCACGTTCGACTAGGCTCGACCTGATTCTGTCCGCGCTCTTCGTCATCGCGATGGGCTGCGGAAACTTTGGAAGCTGCGGCGCATGCGGTGCGGTGCAGCCATTGCCCGGCGGAAAACTTCCGAGCGAGCAGACGATCGAAGGTGGTGCGCAGATTCGCATCACGCAGGCAGGCTTCTCGAAGCTGTCGAACCTGCTGTCGAGCGTGCTGAACCAGCAGCTCTCCGGTGGCTTCTGCGTACCGCGCGGCTCCGTCGGAAACTGCAATAGCGGCCTCGGCAACACGGGCGCTTGCTACTGCACGCAGAACGCAGGCACGGGCTGCAATCCGGGATGTCGCCTCAGCGTCTCGATGAACGCGGGGTCCCCCAACATCTCGGTCACCGCGCAAGGACGCATTCGCATCAACGTCTCTGCGACGGTGAGCACGTCGATCATGATCACCGGTCGCGTCCTCGGCGCCAGCCTCGGTAGCTGCACGATCAGCATCAACTCGAACAACCTGAACGGCAGCTTCGACATCACGCCGTCGATCAACCCCTCCAACGGCGAGCTCTACCTCCAGAGCCACATCAACTCGTTCGGCCTGAACGTCAACGTCAGTGGCTGCGGAATCATCGGCAGCATCATCGACGCCATCGGCGACATCGCCGACGACATCGCGGGCTCGTTCATCTTCGAGTTCGTCTCCGATCTGCTCGATCCGTTCGTCACCGACTTCGTCAATGACCTCCTCCCGAACCCGCTCGGCATCGCCGGTCTCATGGACATGGGCAACCTGCTCGGCGGCATCTCGCCCGGCACCGAGGGCCTGCTCGAGGCGCGCATCGTTCCGGGCGGCTACGTCCGCGGCGATGCAGCGCGCCGAGCGCTCAGCCTCGGCATCATCACCGGCATGAACGCCGACGAGGACATCACCACGCGCACCGGCATGCGCCCCGACGGCATCCCGCTCGCGAGCGAGCCGCACCTGTGCGTCCCGCCGATGGCGCCGCCCGCGTTCGGCGCCACGCCGCACAACCTCTCCGCTCCGCCCGACAACCCGGCGCGCGGCACGTTCTTCCTCCCGCCCGCAGGCGCGTTCGACGGTAACCCCGAGCCGCAAGCGGATCTCGCGATGGGTATCTCCGAGACGTTCCTCGATCTCGCCGGTCACCACCTCGTGACGTCCGGTGCGATGTGCCTCGGCGTCGGCACCACGTACATCAACCAGCTGAACGTCGGCACGGTCGGCATCCTCGTCCCGTCGCTCGCCGAGCTCACGTCGGACACCGGCAAGGATCCGCTCCTCCTCGTGACGCGTCCGCAGAAGCCGATCGACTTCACGATCGGTGACAACACGCCCACGTCGCCCGCGTTGACGCTCGCGATCCAGAACATGGAAGTCGACTTCTACGCGTTCATCTTCGAGCGCTACGTCCGCGCGTTCACGCTCGACCTGTCGATGAACGTCGGCGTCAACCTCGAGTTCGAGCAGCAGCCCGGAATGCCGGCGCAGATCAAGCCGACGCTGATCGGTATCTCGTCGCAGTCCGTGACGGTGAAGGTGCTCAACAGCGAGTTCGTGCGCGAGACGCCGCAGCACCTCGAGATGGTGCTGCCGTCGGTGTTCGACCTCGTCACGCCGCTCCTCGGAAACCTCGGCACGATCCAGGTCCCGGAGTTCGCGGGCTTCTCGCTCAACAACCTGTCGATCCAACACGTCGTCACGCCCAACGACGACTTCCTCGCGCTGTTCGCCTCGCTCGGTGCGGGCACGCTCATGCGCCAGGTCAGCCAGGGCAATCCGTTCATGCTCGCCAACGTGAACGCGCTCGACGCCGAGTTCGGTCCGTCGGTGCAGTCGAGCTCGGTGCCGCGGTTCAAGTCGGTCGTCACGCCGAACCCGGCGCAGATTCGCGAAGCGATGACGAAGGGCGGCCCCGGTATGCCCGAGGTCGTGTTCGAGGCGGACAAGTACGACTCGATGGGTCGCGAGCTCGAGTACGCATACGAGCTCAACGGTGGCATGCAGCGTCCGTTCATGACGCCCGACGCGAATGGCCAGCTCGTCATTCGTGACCCGGCGTTCGCGTGGCAGGGCAAGTACGCCATCGGCATCAAGTCGCGCGCGAAGGGCGACTACCGCTCGACGTCGACGCCGACCACCACGAAGGTCATCATCGACTCGGTCGGTCCCAAGATCGCGCTCTCGAAGGCCGAGTGGGTCGACGGCACGCTGAAGATCCAGATGTTCGACAACGTCAGCGAGCACGCGCTCACCTATGCGTTCGGCAAGACCGACTCGACCGAGCCGGCCACCGAGTGGAAGCGTGGTTCGACGGCAGAGATCACGAAGGCGCAGTTCGACGAGCTCGCCATCGACGGCGAGGTGCTCGTCTACTCCAAGGATGAAGCGGGCAACGTCGAGTACGGCGTCATCGCGTTCCACGGCCAAGCGTCGTCGGAAGGCTGCTCGTGCGAGACCGGCTCGGGTCCGTCCAAGAGCGGCACGGCGCTCGCGCTGTTCGTCGGTCTCGTCATGTTCGGTGGCAAGCGCCGCCGCGTCGCGAGGTCTCTTCGGCAAGTGACGGCGTTCGCCAAGAAGCACCGCCGCGTCGTGAACAACGGCGTCGCGTTCATCTCGATGGCGATCCTCACGGCGTTCGTCCCGGCGTGCGATTGCGGTGACCCCGGCGCGAAGTCGTGCGAGATCGCCTCGGACTGCGGTCCCGATTTTTGCGCGCCAGGCGAGCTGCCGTTCTGCATCGATGGCGAGTGCGTGTGCTCGGAGGACATCATCGCGGGCCGCGTCGGTCCGTACTCCGACGTCGCCACCGGCACGGACGGATCGATCTGGGTCTCGGGCTACTCGATCAACCACGGCGACCTCGTCGTGGCCAAGGCGGACGGCCCCGGTCGCATTCCCGTCGAGAAGTGGGAGTACGTCGACGGCGTGCCCGACGGCCCGGTCCTGATCCCCGATTCCAAGATCCGCGGCGGCATCGACGCGTCCGGCGAGGACGTCGGGATGTGGACGAGCATCGCGGTGAACCCGGCGAACGAGCCGATGGTCACGTACTTCGACCGCGACACGAGCTCGCTGCGCTTCGCGCACAAGGTCGGAGACACCTGGCAGAAGCACGTCATCCAGCAGGGCTCGGGCCGCATGCTCGGCGAGCAGGATGGCCTCCTCGCCGGCATGTTCACGTCGCTCACGCTGCGCTCCGACGACGGTCGCCCCGGCGTCGCGTACCTCGCGCTCGTCAAGGATGCGCAGGGTGCACGCGCAGAGGTTCGCTACGCGGCAGCCACCACGGCCGCGCCGCAGTCGTCGGCGGATTGGCAGCTGTTCATCGTGGACTCGGCGCCGCTGCCGCCCGAGGATCCGGAGAACCCGAACGTGTATCCGCTGCCGGATAGCCTCGGCCTGTTCATCGACTCGGCGCGCCTGCCGACGCAAGCGCCGGTCGTCGTCTACTACGACCGCGTCGCGGGCGATCTGAAGATGTCGAAGTTCAACGAGCAGTCGGGGCAGTTCGGCGTCGCCACGATCCTCGACGGTCAGATGAACCGCGACGCGGGCTGGTCGCCGTCCGTGTCGGTCGATAGCGCCGGCATGGTGCACGTCGCGTACGTCGCGGCGACGCGCGATGACCTCACGTACATGAAGGAAGGCTCGCCGCGCGAGATCGTCGACGACGGCTACCGCATCGTCGGCACCACGGTCGACGGCTTGCCGAAGCCCGAGTTCCACTTCGTCGGCGACGACGCGTCGCTGCAGCTGATCGGCGGCACCGTGCCGTGGATCGTCTACCAGGACGCGACGACGCAGGAGCTGCTGCTCAACGTGAAGCAGCAGGACGGAAGCTGGCTCTACACCAAGCTCGCCGGCGGCGTGACCGAAGGCCAGCCCTGGCCCGGCGCGTATGGCTTCTACGCATCGTCGAGCCTGCGTGCGACCGACCTCGTGATCTCGACGTGGGTCATCAACCAGCCGGCGGACAATCCGTTCGAGAACAACTGGGTCGAGATCTTCATCCGCCCGACGACGATCCAGTGACGATCCCGTAGCGAGCTCCCTCGCGATGACACGACGCCCGCGGCTCTCGCGGGCGTCTTTCGTTTCGGCGAGGCGCCGGTTTCGATCTGCCACAACGCGCGAGCAGGCCGAGTTGTTCCATCGACACGATCGTTTTTCGTCGTTTTTTCGAGATGCAGATCGTCTCTTATCGAAGCGCCAAATATGCGACGCGTTTTTGGCATTGGTGATCAGGGTTCGCTAACGTTCGTCCCCATGAAGACAGCCTCGCGCCTATTGCTCGCATCTCTCGCTTCGTTTGGTCTCGTAGGTACCGCCATCGCGCAAGACGATGCGCCGGTCGAAGCAACCGCTGACGGAAGTGCTGACGAAGCCAGCGATCCGAATGCAGCCCCAGCGGTGTCGCCAGATCCGAACGCGCTCGCGCCTGCGGGTCGGTGGCCGCGCGCGGTCATCCTCCGTCCGCTCACGCTGCCCAGCGGCGTGTTCATGGCCGGTGCGGACATCGTGAACTACACGAGCAGCTTCTTCGATCCAGCGTTCATTCGCGTGGTCGTGGGCTACGGCATCACCGACGACCTCGAGCTCGGCTTCGCGCACTACGCGTTCCCGACCTCCGACGTCGGTAAGGGTGCGATCGCGGCAGGCCTCGGCTACAAGCTCGTCCGCGGCGGCGCGGGCGGAAAGCTCGAGGCGATCGGCCGCGCGACGATCGGCTATGACCTCGCAGCCAGCATCGACTTGACCACCGGCGAGACGTCGGGTGCCGTGACTCCGCTCGGCCTCGGCGTCCACGTTCGCTACATGATCAACGACAAGATCGCGCTGATCACCCCAGGCGACCAGCTCCAGATCGGACTCGATCCGAACTTCATCGACCTCAGCCTTCCGGTCGCCGTTGGCTTCCAGGCAACGCCGGAGCTCTACGCGCAGCTCGCGACGAACATCGCGACGATCAACATCAAGGACAGTGGGACGGCGGTCATCTTCGCCGACACCACGCCGATCGAGCTGACTGCCACGTACAACGTGATGCCAGCCCTCGACGTGACCGCGGGCCTCGCGTTCAACCTCACGCCACCCGGAGATGCCGGCATCGGTGACACGCTCGCGATCCTCATCGGCGCCCGCTACTACGCTGGCGCGCTGTGAGCTGATCCGTCGTCAAAAGCGAGCAATTTGCTCTCGGGCCCGCGCGTTGTCATCGTTGTCGACATGCGCGGGCTCGGTGTTTTCGGCGTCGTTATCTCCATGCTGTCGTCGGCGTTCGCGGATACGTGTCCGTGTGCCGCGGATGCCGAGCCACCACCGCCAAAGCACGATCAGCTCAAGCTGACCAAGACCAAGTTCTCGGAGCTGCCGGGCTGGGCGGACGACAAGCACGCCGAAGCGATCGGCTCGTTCCTGCGCTCGTGCCAGAAGATCGGCGAGCTCGCAGATTCCGCCCCCGTCGGCCACGATGGTCACGGCGGCCTGGCCAAGCACTGGCGCAAGGCGTGTGCAGCAGCGGGCAAGGTGAAGGCCGGTGACGACGCTGCGGCCAAGGCGATGTTCGAGTCCGAGTTCGTTCCGTGGATCGCCGCGGGAAAGACCGGCACCGAGGGAAAGCTGACCGGCTACTTCGTCCAAGAGATGCGCGCGTCGCGCAAACAGAAGGGCAAGTACAAGTATCCGATCTACGCGCGCCCAAAGGACCTCGTGATGGTCGACCTCTCGAAGCACATCCCCGACGCTGCGGGGCGCCGCATCTGGGGCCGCCTCGACGACAAAGGAAACGTCGTCCCCTATCACACGCGCAAGGAGATCCGCACCGGCGCGCTCGCAGGACAGAACCTCGAGATCATGTACGCCGACGATCCCGTCGACGTTCTGTTCGCTCACATCGAAGGTTCGGCGAAGGCGATCATGGACGACGGCTCGATCGTCTGGCTCGAGTTCGCCGGCAAGAACGGTCGCGCCTATCGCGGCGTGGGTGGCGTGCTCAAGTCGATGGGCCAACTCGGCGCGCCGGGCAGCGGCACCATGCAAGGCATTCGCAAGTGGTTCGCCGACAACCCGACGAAGTTCGACGAGGTCGTCGATCAATCGCACTCGTTCGTGTTCTTTCACGAGTCCAAGGAGCCCGGCGCCGTGGGCTCGCAGATGGTGATCCTCACGGCGGAGCGATCGATGGCGATCGACCGCGCGTTCATCGCGCACGGCACGCCGATCTGGGTGCAGACCCGTGCGCCCGTCGTGGGCAAGACGGGAAGCGAGCCGTGGACCAAGCTGCTCGTCGCGCAGGACACCGGCGGCGGCATCCTCGGCGCGGTGCGCGGCGACATCTATTGGGGCGACGACGCTGCCGCTGCGGAGAAGGGCGGACGCATGGGCGGCGCGGGGCGCTACTGGCTGCTCCTGCCCAGGGGCGTCACCAAGTAGTCAATCGGGAGGCGCGGGTGGCGGCTTCGGGAACAACGGGCCCTTGCGCACCCACGTTCCATCGCGATCCGCATCGACGAGGATCGGCGCCGCGATCGCGTACGGCGTGACGCCCGGGCGATCCCAGCGATCCTTCTGATAGCTGCCCGTCAGCGCGAGTGGCAGTGGCGTGTCTCCGTCGGCGGTGACGGCGATCCACGTATCGAGCTTGCCGATCGAGATGTAGCCGGACCAGTGATGCGTGCGTGTACCGGCGGGAACATCGATCTGCTCGACGAGCGCCGGGCCGTTGTCCGTTCCCATCGTGATGCGGAGGCGCTCTGTCTTCACGAACTTCGCTTGCGACAGCGTGATGTCGAGCCAGATCCGTCCGCCCTTGGGACGCACGGTCTCGCCCGGGCCGACGGTCTCCGACTCCTCGCTCGACGCTGCGGTGACGGCGAGCCACGGCCCCGTGGTCGCGACGACGCGATGCTTGCGGATCGCTTCGACGAACTCCGCGTCCGTGAACGATCTCAGATCGAAGCCTTCGCGCTCCACCGACGGCATGTACACGTAGTTGCGCGACGTGCCGTCGAGGACCCAGTTGAGATCGTGCGTGTCGCTGTTGCCGAGCGGAGCGACGAGCACGCCGTGATCGGTGAGCGTGAAGAAGTCGCGAACGCTGTCGTCCATGCGGCGATCACCGGGGACGTTGAACGCGGTGTACCCGGACAACACCTCGACGGCGTCGAACATCAGGGGAAACGGAGGAGGCCACGTGTAGCCATCCCAGCCGGTGTTGTCGTACAGCGCGACGGAGCGAAAGCGCGGATGGTTCACCTGGATGATCGGATTGCCCGGCATCCGCTTCAGCATCGTGAACATCGCATCCATCCCGGCGTAGCGCATGATGTCGTCGCCGACGGCGCCACCGTGCGGCTTGTCTTTCTCGACGACGACGGGATACACGCCGAAATGAAAGTAGTCGCTCGACATCTCGTTCGACGCGATCGACGCGACGATGTCCTCGAAGCCGAGCTGCATGATCTCCTTGTCGAGATCGCCGTGCGTGTTGTGATCGGAGAGCGCGATCACCTGGATGCCCGCTGCGACCTGCGCGATCACGCGCTGCGGGTTGGGCACCAGCGAGTCGAGCGACGCGTGCGCGTGAACGTGGAGATCCGCGGCGACCGTTCCCTCTGGTTTCCACGCGCGCTCGAGCGCGATCTCGAGCGAGACCGTGCCGCGATTCGCGGACAGATCGACCTCGCCTTCCCACAGCTCGTACTCGATGCCGCGCCACGCCCACACGCGATACGTGCCGTACGGGATCGCCGGCGACGGAGTGCACGTGTCCGCACCGACGGGGACGAGGCCCACGCCGCGCCCGAGGATGATGCCGTCGTACGACGCGATGACGTCCGGCGCGATCACGCACGCGGCGCCGCCTTGCCGCTTGCCGTACACGTCGAGGTTGCCCATGCGCAGCGGCTCGCCCTTGCTGTCGATCAAGAGCACGCGCGCGGCGACCGGCTCTCCGTTCGCGGTCACGCGCGGGTTGAATGCCGTCGTGGACGTCCTCGGCACCTTCTTGTCGGGCGCCTTGCTCTTCTTGTCGTCGGCCTTCTCGCCCTTTCCGCACGCGCTCGCGAGCGAGCACGCGAGGAGGGCGGCAAGCGCGCGCTTCATCGCAGATCGAACTCGGCGCCAGCGGTCACCGCCATGCCGATCAGCGGCTCTGCTCCGAGGTCCTTCGTGTAGAAGCCGACACCGGCGGTGAACTCGGCTTGCGCGACGATCGACACCGACGGAGCCACGCGTGCGCGCACGCCGCCACCAGCGTGAATCGGCAGGCCGAAGCCGACGACGTCGTCGGCGACGAAGCGCGCGATCGATGCGCCGATCCCCACGCGTGCGAACGGTTGGAACACGCCCTGCGGCGCGAACATGCGGCGAACGGTCGCCGCGATCTCCACGCCCGAGCCTGCGGTGAGCCCGTGCTCGCACATCGTCGTGGCCACGCGATCGCGGTAGCAGCCCGCCGTGTCGCCGCCGTACGTGAAGCTCGCGACGCCATCGAACCAGTCCGTCGACGACAACTGATAGAGGTAGTGCCCGCTGACGCGCAGCCCGCCGGGCGTGACCGCACCACCCGCGGCGACGCCGATCGCCGCGCCGATGCCCTGATCGCTCGGAGCGCTCGAAGCGCTCGACGTCACGCTGTCGGTGTCGGCCATCGCGATCGACGGCGACAGGAGCAAGAGAGTGATCAACGTCCGACGCATACGCGTTCCTTTCCGCCACCACCATGGCGATCACGATCGCGGCACACCCATTGGCGACCGAGGAAGTCACAGTCGATGTCGTCGCGGCAATCGAACAAGCAGACGCCGCCGTTGCTCTCGATGCACCACGCGTCGCTCGGGCAATCCCGATCTCCGTCGCAGTGGAACGAGCACAAGCCCTCGGGGAACTCTCGGTTGGGTCCCAAGCAGCGCTCGTCGCAATCGTTATCGTTGTCGCAGCGCGCGCCGAGCAATCGATCGACGGTATGTCCACCGCCACACGCAGTGACCAACGCCACTGCCAGAGCTAACGCGACTCGCATGCGGCAAGGCTACCGCCGAGGGTTTGCCGGGTGCCAGTTTATCGACGACGACGGCGGATCCCGGCGGCGTGCGCGAGCGCGGCGAACAGCGCCTCGCCCGCACGCACGGACATGCGCGCTGCATCGGCCAGCGGTTGCAGCGCATCATCGAGATCCGAGGCGCCACGCAGTGGACCGGTCCCGGACCACACGAGCTCGAGCGCGCGCTGCGCCGCGACCTCGCCGATCAGCGCGGCGAACTGCGGTGACGCGATCTGCGCGAGCCGCGCGAGATCGTCCATCGCGCAGGCGGCGAGCCGGCCGCCGCACAAGGCCCACTCGGCGAGCACTTCCCACGCGCTGTCCTCGACGATCGCTGCCTCGCTCGGCGCGTCGGGGACGCGCACGACGTTTGGCGCCACCGCACCGCGATCGGGCGGCGTGATCACGACGACGCGATCCGCGGGTCCTTCCAGCACGAGCATGCGAACGAAGCGGCGCTGCCAATGCACGTCGACACGCACGCTCACGGCGCCATCGACCGTCGTCGCGGACATGCCGTGCAACAGGTGACGACGTGTCCGTCCATCGGGCATGCGAAGGATCAGCACGTCGGCATCGAGTTGGACCTCGGCGCGGGCGGAACGAAACGGTACCGGATCGGCATACAGGGCCGTGCGCCCCATCCCTTCCAGCATAGCGCTCGCGCCCGGCGGGAGCGCAGCGATCTACGTCACCTGGGTCACCGGGTCAGTGGTGCTAGCGCTTGGCCTTGGGCTTCACGCCGGTTGCCGTGGAAGCCGTTGCCTTGGGGGCCCTCTTCTTCTTGGCCCGGGGGCCTTCGAGGGCAGCCGCGCGCTTCTCGGCGGTGACCTGCTCGGCCGTCTTCTGGGTCTGCAAGCGGCGGATCGCGCGGAGGCGCAGCTGGCGATCCAGCTTGGGCGCGAACGCGTCCGCGGACTGCACGTGATCCTCGCGGCCCGCGCGCACCTCGGCATCCTCTTTGAGGAGCAGCGCGCGCACCAGATCGGGCGACGACAACGCGCGGAGCCGAGCGATGGTCGCCGGGTTGCGCAGTGCACGCGCGAGGCGTCCGAGGATCGGCAGGTGGAGCCGGTCGTACTTGAGGCCCAAGAGGAAGAACAGGTACGTCGGATTGTTATCCGGCGCGCCGAACATGATGCCTTCCCACGATCGTCCGACGACGATGAACGGCCGCCCGATCTTTCCCTTGTCTCTCGCACGCGTGTGCAGGAAGGCGACGCCGCCCTCCATCGCCGTCGACGCGAGAGACTCGCGCTCGACGACAGCACCCACGAACCACGGCTTGTCGATCAGCCAACCGTTCGTGTATGCGCGCGCGGCCAGCTCCTCGATCACACCGACGGGCGCGCGGGCGCGGAGGTTGGGGATGATCGCCTGATCGGGAAGCAGGTCCTCGAGCGGCAGCTTCATGCCGTCGGGGACGTCGACGAAGCTCTCGTCGTCGCCCACGAGCTGCTGCTCGATCCACTCGTCGATCTGCGGACGCTTGAAGCGCCACTGCCGATCCACCTGGATCGAGGGAATCTTGCCGGAGGAAACCAGCTTCTGGACCGTGGTGTCGTCGAGGTGCAGGTACACCGCCAACTCGTGCATGGTCAGCAACTGCGCGTCGGAACCACCTTTTTTGCCCATGGAAAGCTCGAGGTCGGAGCATAAGAGGCCACGAACGCGCGCGCTAGCCGCCGTCGGCGTAAGATTTCGGGATGCGTAGGCCACGGTGGTCCCTCCACCGAGCCCGAGTGCTCATCGGCAGCAAGTTCGTGCTGATCGCGGGCCTCGTGGCATTCGTCCTGATTGCCGGCTTGATCGAGCTCGTCGCGGGGCTCGATCACGCGGTCCACATCGGGCCCGTCGTCGCCGGCATCATGGCCGGCATCCCCGCTCTCCTCTGGCTCGGGTTCTTCTACCTGCTCGACCGGCACGAGCCCGAGCCCAAGCAGCTCGTCGCGGGCGTGTGCGTCTTGGGCGCCCTGATCGCCGCCCCGCTCGCGGACTTCGTCCAGTACGGCATCGTCGCTCCGCAAGCGCTCGAGATGCGCAGCCTGCCCTCCCCGCACCTGTTCACGGCGTTCACGCAGCTCGATCGCGTGCTGTACGCGGTCCTCGTCGCGGGCCTTGCCCAGGAGATGTGCAAGTACGCCGTCGTTCGCTACACGATCTATCTCTCGCGCGAGTTCGACGAGCCGATGGACGGCATCGTCTACATGATGGCCTGCGGCACGGGCTTCGCTGTCTGGGTCAACTTCCACCGCATGTCCGGCCAGGGTCACTCGGTCGATCTCTCGACGGCCGCCGCGCAAGCCGTGGTCACGACCCTCGCCCACGCGTCGTTTGCGGGCGCGCTCGGCTACGTGATGGGCCGCGCGAAGTTCTCCCAGCGCAACGCGCCGCTGCGCGGCCTGCTTCTCATGCTCGGTCTCCTCGGAGCTGCCGTGCTGAACGGCCAGTTCCAGATCATCGAGCAGTGGGTGTCGGCCACCGGCATGAAGAACCAGCCGTGGCGCGGCATCGTCTACGCAGCCCTCTTCGCGGCAGCGGTGTTCGCGGTGATCCTGATCGCCGCGCAGCACTTGCTGAAGCGCTCCCCGTTCCGGAGGGAGCGTGAGTAAGAAGAAATCGAAGAAGTCGCCTATCGACGATTCTGCGCCGTCGGCAAAGGTGGACGTCGACTCCACGTCGTTCGCGAAGGCGGAGCCAGAGCCCGCCCCCGAGCCCACACCGGCCGAGCCCGTCGAAGAGAAGGCTGCGTCGGACGCGCATGCGCCGGTCGATGCGCTGGTCGATGCGCCTGCAGACGCGCCAATCGATGCTCCTGCAGACACGCCCGTGGATCGACCGTCCATGCAGCGACTGCCACGCGCGCAGTCGGTGAAGCCCCCCGACGAGAACGCAGATATGCCCTCGCCCGAGTGGATGCTCGGCGATCCCGAGGCGCCGCCCGACGCGCCGACCGAGGCGCCGACCAACGCGCCGACCGACAAGCCGACCGACAAGCTCGACCCGCCACCGAGCGTGTCGCAGCAGCTTCCAATCGCGGCGCCGATGCCCGATCCGAAAGCTGCCGCGCTCGAGGCCGCGCGCATCGTCGGCGAGATCGTCGGTGACGTCGAGAGCGCCGGCGGTGCAGCGATCGTCGCGGCAGCGGCTGCCGGTGCAGCGATCGAGGCCGCGCGAGCCCGCGCGCAAGCGCACGCGGAAGGGCGCGACGTGCCGCCGGTGCTCGAGCCACCGTCGAGCGATCTGCCGCCGAGCACCGATCCGGTCGTGACCGTTCGCATGCAGCGCGATCGCATCCTGCGCGCGCTCGCCGAGGACGTCGCGGCCCACGCCGAAGCGCAGCAGAATCAACCCACGGATCGCGCGCCCTCGGCCCCCGGCTCGCGCGCACCGAGCGTGGACCCCCAGGCTCGCTCGCAGAGTCCTGGCGATGCCCCTCCGGCGGATCCCGCACACGACGACGAAGAGCTCGATGCCGTGCAGATCGCAGCCGCGGCGATCCAGCGCCTGCGCAAGCGCGCGCAGACCGATCTCGCCGAGCTAAAGACGCAGTACCACCGCCACGACATCCTCGTGCTGCTGCTCGCGTTCGTGATCATCGTCGTCGCGGGGCGCATCCATCGCGGCCTCGTGACCGCACCGACGACGACGTTCTCCGAGCGCGGTCTCGTGTTCGAACACTCGACGACGTGGCTCTCGCCCGAGCCGATTCCCTCGCCTGCGCCGCGCATCGCGTACGGGCTCACGCCGCAGAGCCCGGTCGCGCCGCCATCGCTGTATCACGTGCTGCTCACGAGCTCGCTCGATCCCGACGCGAAGCTGGAGGTGCTGATCGACAAGAAGCCGGCGTGGAGCAACATCGTGACCGGGCTCGAGCTCGATCGCCGAACGCGCTGGGGCGAGCTGTACACCCTCGACGATTCGAGCGTGCGCTCGATCGCGGGACACGATTGGCTGCGCACCGCCTATCGCTTCGCGCACGTCGCGGAGAAGGGCGACGTGCCGCGGGTGGGCCGTGCGATCGAGTACGCGACGATCGATCGCGAGCAGATCTACGTGGTGACGTTCTTCGGCGGAGACGCCGAGCTCGCGCGGATCGAGAGTGTGGTCGCACCGTCGCTGCGCGTGCCCACGCAGACCGGTCTGCCGCTCGTGCCGCAGACACGCACCCTCTCTCAGCGCACGTATCCCAATGCGGTCGCGCGTGCGTTCGACTCGACCGTGATGGTGGTCGTCGCGGATCTCGTCGACGGGCGGCTGCGCCCGCGCGGCGGCGGCTCTGGCGTGGTCGTCGGTGCCGACGGATCGATCCTCACGAACTATCACGTCATCCACGACCGGGACGGAAAGCTGCACGACGTGTTCGTCATCGGCCGCTTCTCGCAGCCCGATCACGCGCCCCAGCTGTGGTGCGCCGGCCGGCCGAGCCGCAGCAAGCTCCAGAAGGAGCTCGATCTCGCGCTCGTGAAGTGCGACCTCGATCTCGACGGACGCGCGTGGATCCCCGCGGCTGCGAGCGTGTGGCCGACCTTGCCCGAGGCGCGCACCGCCGACGTCAAGATGGGCCAACGCCTGTGGGTGCTCGGCTATCCCGACGTGGGCGGCGGTGGCCTCACGCTCAGCGAAGGCAGCGTCGAGGGATGGACCGGCGAGAACGGAACGGCCGGCAAGGACTTCATCAAGACCGACGCGTCGATCACCCACGGCAACTCGGGCGGCCCGGTCGTCGACGATCACGGCCGCCTCGTCGGAATCGCGGCGGCGTTCCGCACGCGGACCAACGCGAGCGGCGGCGTGCTCGAGACCGCGCAGGTCGGCCTCGTCCGCCCACTGTCCACGGCGAGCGACCTGCTCGCGATCGCGCAGACGGGATGGACGCCGCGCGAGGGTCACACGGATGTCGAGCTGCAACCGTCCGCCGTCGAGGCTCCCGCCGAGGGAGGCATTCGCATCTCGACGCGAGTCCTCGACGCCGCCAACGAGCAGCCCGTGCGCGACGCGCTCGTCATGATCCTGCGCCCCGGCGTGAACGCGAAGAAGGTCGACGTGAACCGCCTCGACGATCAGGTGCTGTCGTGGGGACGGTCGAACACGCAGGGCGAGGTGCAGCTGAAGCAACCCGTGCCGGTGCCCGGGACGTACAGCGTGATGGTCGTGGCGCGCGGATACGAGCCTCTCGTCGGTGAGGGCGAGCTCCACCTCGACGAGAAGTCGCCCGCGTACTTCGATCCGTGGGGCAAGATCTGGCTTCGCTCGCGTTAGCCGGCGCTGTTGCTCGTGCGCTGCATCTCGGCCATCCGCATGACCTGATCGATCAGCGCGTCGAGGGCGCGCGCCGTGAACGGCTTCTCGAGGAACCCGTCGGGCTCTTCACCGCCCGCGCCGCGCGTGTGCTCCGTGTAGCCGGACATCAGCAGCACGGGCGTCTGCGGAAACCGGCGGCGCACGGTGCCGAGCACGTCGTAGCCCGTGCGGCCCGGCATCGAGACATCGAGGATGACGAGACCGATCGTGCCGTCGAGCTTCTGCTCGGCATCGCTACCATCCACGGCCACCTCGACGTTCGCCCCGCGGCGCTCGAGGAGGCGGCGCACGGTGTTGCGAACGCTCGGCTCGTCGTCGGCGATCAGCACGCGCAAGCCGGCGAGCTTTGCCGTGGGAGCCATCATGCTCTGCGTGTTGGTGCGGCGCGCCGGCGCTTCCACGCCCTGCAGCACGGGGAGTCGCACGCGAAAGCGCGCGCCTTGCGCGGGCCGCGAGTCGACCTCGATCTCGCCGCCGAGGCGACGCACGATGCCCTGCACGGCCGAGAGGCCGAGGCCGGTCTGATCGGAGCGCGTCGTGTAGAACGGCTCGAAGATGTGCGGCAGCCCGTCGGGCTCGATGCCCTCGCCGTCGTCGGCGACTTCGAGCTGCCACCACGGCGTGTTCTGGCGCATCACGATGCAGCTCGTGATCTCGATGCGAGTGCCCTTCGCGTCGGAGGCGTTCTGCACGAGGTTGCCGAGCATCTGCTGCAAGAGGTTCGGGTCCGCGTCGATCACGCACGCGCCGGCCGAGGGCGCGATCGAGAAGCGACGCTCGCGCGCGAGCTTGCGCAACGGTTCGTGCAGGTCGCGAAGAAACGCGTCGGCATCGAGGCGCGTGTTCTCGACGCGGCCGCGCCCCGCATACGCGAGCATCGACTTCGTCAGCTGCGACATCTTGCGCGCGCCCATCTCGATGCGGCGCAGCGCCTCGAGCGTGTGCGGCGGTAGCGTGATGTCCTCGCGCGCGGCGCTCGCTTCGGCGAGCACGCCGACCAGCAGGTTGTTGAAGTCGTGCGCGATGCCGCCGGCCACGATGCCGAGCGCTTCGTTGCGCTGGCGCGCGCTCGACTGCTGCTCGAGCACGGCGCGCGCCCTCGCGGCTTGCTCGGCGAGCTTGCGGGCGGTGACCTCGATGCCGAACAGCTGGAGGACGTCCCGACCGTCCGCCTGGATGATCGACATCACGACTTCGATCGTGCAGATGCCGTTGGGGCCATCGAGCTCGAGCTCGTCGACCAGGGCGCTCTGCGAGTTCTGGGTGTGAACGGCGTTGCCCTTGCGGGTGAACGCGTCGAGCTTCTGCCCGACGATCTCCTCGGGGCGCTTGGCCAGGAGGTGGCACATCGCTTCGTTCGCCGCGACCACCGTCCCGTCCAGCTCGAGGAGCATGCCGATCACGGGGATCTTGTCGAACTCGACGAACGAGGTGATCGGGGGCATGAGGGGGGCTACGTCGAGATCCGACCGGAGTCGGCGAATAGTTCGGGCCGCAGGCGGTTATCACATGGGTAACAGCGCCAAAGGGTTCGCGCACTTGCACGCCATTCTACCCGCGTGGTACAGGCAACTCGTCCGATGCCTTCGCTCGACCGCGCTGCCATCGATTCCGATGCCGACCGCGTCGTTCGTAAGCTCACACGAGCTGGGTACAAGGCGTACCTCGTGGGAGGTTGCGTTCGCGACATCCTCGTCGGGCGAACGCCCAAAGACTTCGACGTGGCGACGAGCGCGACGCCGAACGAGATCAAGTCCACCTTCCGCAACTCGCGCATTATCGGACGGCGGTTCCGCCTCGCGCACGTATTCTTCGGCTCGAAGATCATCGAGACCTCCACGTTTCGCGCGAACCCGCGAGACGAGGACGACCACGACCTGCTCATCCGCCGGGACAACGTGTTCGGGACGGAGACCGACGACGCTCGGCGACGTGACTTCACCATCAACGGCCTGTTCTACGACGTCGAGCGCGAAGAGGTGATCGACCACGTCGCGGGTCTGCCCGACCTCGACGCGAAGCTCATCCGCACGATCGGCGACCCCGACGTCCGCTTCCAAGAGGACCCCGTGCGCATGCTGCGCGCGATCAAGTTCGCGGCGCGTCTCGACTTCGGCTTCGAGCCGGCGACCTGGCGCGCGCTCCTCCGCTGGCGTGGCGAGATCAGCAAGTGCGCCCCGCCCCGCCTGCTCGAGGAGATCCATCGCTTGATGCGCGGTGGCGCCGCGCGGCGATCGTTCGAGCTGCTCGTCGAGACGGGTGTCCTCGCGGTGCTATCCCCGTATCTCGCCGGCCTGCTGGAGGGCCCGGGGGCGCCGGCCGTCGCCCCCGCGATCAGCACGGCCACCACGCGCGTGTCGACGATCCCCCGCGTCGAGTACCTCGACGAGGATCCCGCGGAGCACGATCCGGACGATCCCGACGAGCTCGAGCGCATGG
>JAEYYV010000165.1 GCA_023428295.1 Pseudomonadota bacterium | reverse complement strand
CACCAAGGCGGACGACGCGGTCAGCGTCGACGAGGCGCGCGTCGAGCGGCGCGCGCGAGAGGTCGAGGAGCGCGAGGCGGAGGTCGCGCGCATGCACGATGCACTCGATGTTCGCGAGGCAGCACTCGACAGCATCCATCGCGACGTGCAGTCGCGTCGCGATCGCGCGAACGGCATCGAGAGCGACGCGAGGCGGAAGCACGCGCAGCTCCGTGCCGAGCTCGAGCAACGCGCGGGGACCAAGGCAGCCGAGCTGATGGATCGCCTCGGCGCCGCCTGGCTCGACGACGCGCGCGCGCGTGCGGCGGCGATGGTGCGCGCGGTGGATCAGACAGCCGCCGATCCGGCGCACGATCGCGAAGCGAAGCGTGTCATGGAGATCGCGGCGACGCGCTATCACCATCACTACCTGACCGAGCGCGCGCAGAACTACCTGCGCGTCGGCAAGGACATCGTCGAGATCCTCATGGATAAGGACGGAGCCCTTCACGCGGCCGTGCAACGCGTCGCCGGCGTGCAGCTGCTCGTCAGCGACGAGCGGGATGCGATTCGCCTCGACGGCCTCGACGGTGTCGGGAAGGAGTTCGTCCGCCGCGCGATGAACAAGATGCTGAAGAAGCCGGAGACGATCGACGACGCGCGCAAGGATCCGGACGCGTGGGCGGCCAAGGGGCGCGACCACCTCGATCAAGAGATCCGTGCGCTCGGCAAGCGCGCGTTCCAGACGCTCGGCATCCCCAAAGCACATCCCGAGATCGTCGAGCTCGTCGGTGCGCTCAACTTCCGCACCAGCTACACGCAGAACCAGTGGTGGCACGCGGTCGAGTCCGCGTACCTCGCCGGCATGATGGCGGCAGAGCTCGGGCTCGATACCAAGCTCGCGCGCCGCGCCACGCTGATGCACGACATCGGCAAAGCACTGACCCACAAGATCGAGGGCTCGCACGCCGTGATCGGCGCAGACATCGCGCGTCGTGTCGGTGAAGCCGAGCTCGTCGCAAACGCGATCGGCGCGCATCACGCCGACGAGCCGTGCAACTCGGTGTACGCGTACCTCGTCGCCGCGAGCGACGCGATGAGCGGTGCGCGCCCCGGCGCTCGTCGAGAGCTGGCCGAAGGGTTCACCGCGAAGGTCGAGGATCTCGAGCGCATCGGCGGGTCACGCCGCGGCGTGCTGCACGCGCATGCGGTGCACGGTGGTCGCGAGCTTCGCGTCTACGTGAAGGAAGGCGTCGTCGATGACCTGGCAACGGTCGAGATGTCGTCGGAGATCGCCGCGCAGATCTCCGAAGAGATGACCTTCCCCGGTCAGATCAAGGTCACCGTCATCCGCTCGTTCGAAGCGACCGCGACGGCCAATTAGGTACGCGCGCGGCCGCTCCATGTGCGGGGGCGCCTCGCCGGGAGCGAGAAATCCCGTGCGGAGCAGGCGCTCGTCGCGCACCCCGTCCGTGCCGTGGGGCACGCGCGATGCAGCCTCGCGCGCAGGTCTAGAGGCACGCGAAAGGAAACGACATGGGACAGCACGGACGTAACAGGCGCGATGAAGACTGGAACCGCGATCGCGATCGGATGTTCGAGGATCGCAGCGAGGGAAATCGCTGGGGCGATCATCCGCACCACGATCGCAACATGCAGATGCAACGCGACCGCTACGCGACCGGCCAGAGCGGCTACAGCTCGGGGCGGAGCGGAGAGGATCCGTCGTTGAACTATCAGAATCGCAACTCCGGCTATTCGCGCGGCATGTCCGAGGATCGCCAGGTGTTCGGCACCGACGATCGCTTCACCGGTCGCCAGGGCAGCGGCGACTACTCGCAGGACCGCAGCATCTACGATCACCGCGACGACAATCGGAGCTTCCGCTCGCGCGACTATGGCCCGTCCGAGAGCGAGCGCGGCACGTGGTCGACGAGCACGCAGCGCCGAGAGCAGGGCGAGCACCGCGGCAAAGGTCCGCGCGGCTACACGCGCTCCGACGAGCGCATCAAGGAGATGGTCTGCGAGATCCTGACCGAGGACGCGTACATCGACGCGTCGGGCATCGACGTGGAGGTGAAGAACGGTGAGGTCATCCTCTCCGGAAAGGTCGCCGACCGTCGGACCAAGCGGATGGCCGAGGACGTCCTGGACGGCATCAGCGGCATCAAGGACATCACCAATCAACTCAAGGTGTCCGACGACGAACGACAGCTGCTGGGACGCTCGAGTCCGTCGGGCAACGGCATCGTTCAGCACGACGAAACACGGAAGAGCGACGACAAGAAGGCGCGCGCCTAACCCCAAGGATCACTTCGTTTGACCAGACGTCGTCTGTTCAAACGTCAGTGTCCTCGTGGTTCTCGGGGTTCGCGCATTCGCGCTCACCCGTCTATTTCGTTTGGGTCCCCGGCTCGAAGACTCGCCACCCCAACATCGCTGCGAGCTCGGTTGGTCGGATCGACACAACCGAGCTCTGGGTTAGCGTGACTGCTCGGCGTGGCGAGCCGGTGTGATTCCTGGCGCAAACCTAGCGCTCGCTGTCGAGCACGGCCATCTGCGGCGCCGCGTAGCGTGTCCCCGCGACGGCCGACGCGGGGACCGCGGCCTCGATCGCGGAGACCTCCGACGCCGAGAGCGTGATCGCGAGCGCGTCGATGGCGTCGCCGAGCTGCGCTGGCGTGCGCGCACCGATCAGCGGAACGACAGGCGCCGCAGGTGCGTTCGCTGCCGCGCTCTTCGCGCGCACCCACGCGATCGCGAGCTGTGCCGGCGTGACGTCGCGCGCGCGAGCGAGCGTGGCGAACGCCGCGACGAGCTTCGCGTTGGCTTCGCCGTTCGCCCCCGTGAAGCGCGGCAGGTGCGAGCGAAAGTCGGTGGGGTCACCCGTGAGCCTGGTGCCCGCGAGCAGTCCGCGTGAGAGCACGCCATAGGCCGTGGTCGCGATGCCGAGCTCGCGCAGCGTCGGGAAGATCTTGTCCTCGGGACCGCGCGTGAGCAGCGAGTACTCGATCTGCAAGTCCACGATCGGATGCACCTGCGCAGCGCGTCGGATCGTGTCGACACCGACCTCGGACAGACCGATGTGGCGCACGTAGCCGGCTTTCACCATGTCCGCGATCGCGCCGATCGTGTCCTCGATCGGCACCTGTGAATCGAGGCGAGCAGGGCGGTAGATGTCGATGTAGTCGACGCCGAGCCGCGCGAGCGAGTGTGCGAGTGCGTTCTTCACCGCCGCGGGACGCGCGTCGTAGCCGAGAAAGCTGTTGTCGGGACCGCGCAGCGCGCCGAACTTCACGCTGATCATCGCCTTGTCACGCCGGCCCTTCAGCGCTTTGCCGACGAGCAGCTCGTTGCGCCCGATCGAGTAGAAGTCCCCGGTATCGATGATGTTCACGCCGCGCTCGAGCGCAGCGTGAATCGTGGCGATGCCCTCCGCTTCGTCGTTGTCGCCGTAGAAGCTGCGCGCTCCCATCCCCATACAGCCGAGTGCCAGCGGGAACACGTCCGGTCCTGTCGCTCCGAGCTTCGATGTCTTCGTCATGGAGGAACCGTACGCATTGCTGTCCTATCACTCCAGTGAATAGGATGTATGCGTACTATGCCCAAGGTTTATGGACGCGACTTGGACCTGAATCTGTTGCGCGTGTTCGCGGTGGTCGCCGACTGCGGCAGCGTGACGGAGGCAGCGAGCCGGCTCTATCTGACGCAGCCGGCGGTGAGCGCGGCACTGCGCAGGCTGACGACCACCGTCGGTGCGCCGCTGTTCACGCGCAGTGGCCGCGGGCTCCAGCTGACATCGCGGGGCGAGCGTCTCAAAGCAGCGCTGCATCCGCACCTCGAGGCGCTCGTCGATGCGGCGCTCGCGCCGCCGGCGTTCGATCCCGTGACGAGCACGCGCACGCTGCGGCTCGCGCTGTCCGACACCGCCGAGGTGTGGCTCTTGCCGCCGCTGTTGCGCGTGCTCGAGCGGGAAGCGCCCAAGATGCGCGTCGTGTCGCTGCCGACGCAGTTTCGCACGGTCGGTGCGATGCTCCAGAGCGGCATCGACGCGGCGGTGACGGTGGCCGACGAGATGCCCTCGACGATCCGCCGCAGGCCGCTGCTGCAAGGCCGGTTCACGTGCCTCTACGATCCGCGTCACGCGAAGCTCGGGCGCTTGACCGAGAAGGAGTACTTCGCGCGCGAGCACATCATCGTCTCGTACAACGGTGATCTGCGCGGCGTGGTCGAGGACATGTTCGCGCGCGAGGGCAAATCGAGAACCGTGCGCTGCTCCATCTCGAGCTTCGCGAACCTCGGGGCCATCCTCGAAGGAACGGCGATGCTCGCCACGGTTCCGAGTATGGTGGCGGCCCACATCCGCGCGACGCGCCCGGCGCTGCGCACCAAGGACCTGCCGTTGCGCTTGGTCGGCTCGGCGATCGAGCTGCTCTGGCCTGCCACCTCCGACGACGATCCGCCGGGCCGCTTCGTTCGCGACAAGATCATCGGCATCGCTGGCGCGCTTCGCTGAGCGATTGGTTACGATCATGGTCGATGGTGGATGATCCGACTCCGATCGCGGGCAAGAGCTCCGTGCTCGACGTGCACGCAGACACGCAACCCGGTGCCGAGACGAGTGACGGCACGCGTGTGGACGGAGCGGATGGGCCAACGCTGATCCCCGCCGGTGCCGCAGCGTCCGCGATGTTCTCGCTTCCACCATCGGGCTACGCACTCGGCAACGCGATCGGACGCGGCGGCATGGGCGAGGTCTTCGCCGCGAAGGACCTGCGCATCGGTCGCGAGGTCGCGGTCAAGCGCATGACCGCCGAGAGGCCATCGAGCGAGCAGACCGTTCGGTTCTTGCGTGAAGCGCGGATTCAGGCGCGCCTCGACCACCCGTCGATCGTGCCGGTGCACGAGCTCGGAATCGACGACCAAGGCCGCCTGTACTTCACGATGAAGCGGCTCGCCGGCAAGACGCTCGGTCATCACTTGTCCGACAAGATGCCGCAAAGCCGCGCGCTGCGCGTGCTCGTCGACGTGTGCCTCGCGATCGACTTCGCGCACATGCGCGGCGTCGTGCATCGCGATCTCAAACCATCGAACATCATGCTCGGCGATTTTGGCGAGGTGTACGTGATCGATTGGGGCATCGCGCGTGTGTTGTCCGAGGACGTCACCGACGAGCACCTCGCACCCCACATCTCCACGGGGGACATCTCCACGCTCGACGACGGCACGAAGACAGGCGCGTTGCTCGGCACGCCGGGCTACATGGCCCCCGAGCAGCTGCGCGGTCTGCGCGCGACGACCGCCGCGGATGTCTACGCACTCGGCGCGATCTTGTTCGAGATCCTCGCGGGCGAGTCGCTGCACAAGCGGGGCGAGGCTGGCATCGGCACCACGCTGAGTGATCCGCAAGTGGCGCCGTCCACGCGCAGGCCGGAGCGCAACATCGCGCCCGAGCTCGACGCGCTGTGCTTCGCGGCGCTCGCGGAGGGTCCCGAGCAGCGCCCGACCGCTCGAGAGATCGCGGACAAGGTGCAGGCGTTCCTCGACGGAGATCGCGATCTCGAGCGCCGTCGCGCTCTCGCGCGAGAGCAGATCGCGGCGGCCAAGGATGCGATGGAGGGCAAGGGCGCGGACGGACGCGCGCTGGCCATGCGTCACGCCGGTTACGCGCTGTCGCTCGATCCGCAGTCCGAGGAGGCGGGCCATCTCGTGAGTGCGCTGCTCCTCGAGCCCCCGCCTCAGTTGCCGCCCGATCTCGCGAAGAACCTCGACATGTACGAGCGCAAGCTGTCGTCGGAGCGCTCGCGGATCTCGCTATGGACGTACGCTGCGCTGTTCCTGCTCCTGCCGTTCGCTGCCGTCGTGAAGATCAAGGAGTGGGGGCTCGTTCTGGGCCTCTACGGAGTGGTGCTCGTCGCGATACTCGCGGCGATGCGCTATCGCGTCACGGGCCGACCGCGGCCCGTCGTCGCGCTGACGGTCAACATGCTGCTCGTCGTCATGTTCTCGCGGATCGCGGGGCCGTTCGTCCTCACGCCGCTGGTCGCCGCCGCAGGGCTCCTCGCGTTCTCGTCCATGCGCGGCATCATCGAGCGAACGTGGATCGTCCCCGCGTGGGGAGCGCTGACGGTGTTGCTACCGATCGGCGCCGAGTACCTTCATCTGTTCCCGTGGACCTGGCAGATCGAGGACGGCTTCATGGTCCTGCAATCGAACATCGTCCACTCCGCCGGGGCACCCACGGAAGCTGCGCTGATCGCGGCGAGCGTCTTCCTTCATGTGGCGCTCGGCTGGTTCATGCTCGCGGTCTCACGCCAGCGTCGCCTCGCGCAGAACCAGCTGTTCATCCAGGCGTGGCACCTACGCCAGTTGTTGCCGAGCACCAAGTAAGCGCGCGCGATACAGTCG
>JAEYYV010000129.1 GCA_023428295.1 Pseudomonadota bacterium | reverse complement strand
GCATGCGGGACGTGCGGCGTGCCGGACCGCAGACGCCGATGAAGCGCACCTGCGTGTCGAGCAGCATGCCGAGCACGTCGCGATCCCGCGCGTTGTCGTGACCGATGATGACCGCGACCGCGCGATCCGCGGCCTCGATGCGCGCGCGGATCGGCTCGAGATCGCCGACGAGGATCTCGTCCGCCATCGTGAAGCGATCGCGCGTGGCGTGGCGCGGGTCTTTCGCAGCGATCACGACGCGCCAGCCAAGGTCGTGCGCGATCCGCGCGATCGGCACCGCGTCGTGGCCGGTGCCGAACAGGAACAGCGTCGGCGGCGGGACGATGGCCTCGACGAGGACGCGGACGGTCCCGCGCGAGGTGTCGAGGAGCTTCGTGGCGGTCGTGCCGCTCTCCATCGCCGCGCGCAGCTCGGCGAGGAGCTTGATGCGCAGCGTGCCGGTGATCGGATCGCCTTCCTCGACGATCTCGACGTCGTCGCCCGCGATCATGGCGATGCGTGCGCCGACGCGTTGATCGCCATCGGTCTCGAACACGGTGGCGACCGCACCGCGGCGCTGAGCCGCGAGGCAGCGCGCGGCGATCTCGAGCGAGTCGATGCGGCCGGGCAGACCACTCGAGCGCTCGAGCAGCACCTCGACCGTGCCCTCGCCGAGGCCGAACGCGCTGCGCAGGTCATCGTCGTCGACGATCTGCGAGGCGTCGTAGGTGACGAGCCTGGCCGCGCCGTTGCGCGTGTCGGCCCACGCGTTCGTGGCGATGTCGCCCTCGATGCAGCCACCACTCATGTTGCCGGCGACCCAGCGGAAGCGCGTGAGGATCATGCGCGCTCCGGGGCGGCGATACGCGGGGCCGTTTGTCGCGACGACGGTGGCCACGACGTACGGCTCGCCGTGACGGCGCAGGCGCGCTGCGGCATCGACGATGGAGCGCTCGGTCACGGCCGCACCTCGATGTCCACGTCGGGCGCGTACGACGTCTCGAACACCGGCGCGAACAGGCCGTTCGGCATCGTGGTGTGCTGCGGCGCGTTCACGTAGTGCTTCTTGACCGCGAGGATCGCGGCCGCGCCGGTCATCGCGTCGACGAGCGTGCCGTCGTGCGAGATGCGCACGACCTTGCCGTCGTCGATGAGGTAGACCGCGTTGTCGCGCTTGGCTTGCATCATCGCGGAGGACAGCGCGACATCGCCGGCGAGGCGGTCGACGAAGTCGAGGCATCCGTCGACGCCGATGATCCACACACCTCGCTCGGCAACGACGACCAGCTCGACGCCGACCTCGATGATGCGCAGGCGGAGAAGCTCGAGCTCCGTCTGACCGGCGTTGTTGGGGGACCACTCGCGCGCGAACGCGAGTACGCGAGAATCGTCACTGGTGAGCGAGTAGGTGCGCATGGCGTTACATCTTCACGGAGCGAATGCGGTTGAACGGAACGGACTCGCCGCGGCCACCGTCGGCGATGAACATCATCGAGCCGTCAGGCTTGAGCGTCAGACCCTCGAGCCCGTACACCTCGGCGGCGAGCTTGTCGTCGCTGTCGCGGTAGCCACCTTCCCCCGCGCCGACGACCGTGGTGAGCGAGTCGCCGCTGAGCTTGCGGATGCGGTAGTTCGAGAGGTCCGTGATGTAGATGTCGCCGTTGGACGTCATGGCGACTGCTTGCGGCATCGACAGCTTCGCGCCGCCGCCCGATCCGTCCGCGAAGCCCGCGGAGGAGCCGAGCAGGGTGGTGACGCTTCCGTCGAGACCGACGAGGCGGATGCGGTTGTTGAACTGATCCGCCACGACGAGCTTGCCGTCCGCGCGCTGGACGATGCCGTACGGTGCGTTGAAGCGAGCCGCCGGTCCCGTCGCGTCGGCGTACGCCGCTTGGCCGAGGCTACCGGCGAGGATCGAGACCTGCTTCGTGGCCGGGTCGACGATCGAGATCGTGTGCGCTTGGAAGTCGGTGAACGCGAGCTTGCCGTCGGTGAGGACCACCATGCCACGCGCGCGCCCGATGTTCTCGATGATCGGCGTCGCCGTCTTCGTCGAGAGGTTGACCTTCCAGATCGTGCCGGAGCGACCGTCCTGCACACCGGCCGGGTTGCGATCCGTGGACACGTAGAACGTGCCGTCCGCACCGAACACCATGCCGAACGGGCGCTGGAAGTTCTCCTGCTGGATCAGCGTCTGCGTGTCACCGGTGTCCGGGTTGACGACGCGGATCTTGCTGTTGTCGAAGTCGGCGACGTACAGCTTTCCATCGGGGCCGTAGACCACGTTCACCGGGTTGTTGAACCGTGCGGTTCCGCGCGGTCCGTCGACGAAGCCCGCTTCTGCGTGGCCGGTCAGCGTGCTCACGCCGTTGGTGAAGGGCGGCAGGTCGCCGCCTCCACCGCCACCGTCGCCACCATCGGGGGTATCGGATGCACATCCCGCCAGCGCGGCGGCGATCACTGCGAAGCTAAAGATCCTCATGGCAGGCGGTGGGTAGCAAGAACATTGCCGACGCTGACGAGGCGCTAACTCCACGAGACCGCCGCGATCTGGCGAGCGACTTCGCACGATCATGCAACGCGACGCCAAAGCGCCGCGCGCGCACGCTCACCGCCGAGGCTGCACGGCACGGCGTCGAGGCTCCATCATGTCCAGCGACGCGAGGTGATCCTGGATCTGCGGCGCCGTGAGCTGCGAGAGATCGCGCTCGACCTCGTCGACACCGAGCCCGTGCTTGCGCATCACCTCGAGGTGCGGCCGAACCACACCGAGCATGCGCGGGGGCGTCACGAACACGACGTGACCGAGGCCGTGCTCCTTCGCGACGCGCTCGACCTCGCGCGCGACATGCGCGGCGAACTTCGAGTCCATCTCGGCGCGGTGACCGTCGCGGTGGTCGTCGACACCTCCGCGGATCCCGGCGCCGCTGTTACGCGTGCCGGGCGAGCTCTCGGTGAACAGCTCGTTGTCCTTCGCGCGGCGACCCGCGCTGACGAGATCGAGCTCCTCGACGAACTGCTGCGAGCCGTCGACATCGGAAAACCGGTAGACGCGCGCACGAGCGGCATCCACGATCGCAATACAGGCGCGTTGCATAAGCAATTCCTCCACTCGTGATCGGTGCAACGTGTGCGCCCGCGCGTTCAGAAGATCGATGTCAGCACCGGCAGCACCAACGGTGGAGCGCCGCCAGCGCGCATCGACATCGCCGGATCGTCGTAGAAGAACGTGCGCTCGTAGCCGCGCCACACCACCACGCCCAACCCGACGATGGCGGCGGCGTACACGAGGCGCGCGGGCACTTGCTTCCAGCCCGTCATGCACCAGAGGTTGAACATCTTGGCCACGTCGTTCTTGCGCGAGAACAGAAAGATGTCCTTCGCGAAGTCGACCCACAGGCCCGTCGCGAACACCGTGAGCGCGAGCTGCCCGTACTTGTTGCCGGGCCACGCGTCCGTGTACGCAAATACAGCGAAGCCACCGAGGAGGAGCGTGTCGGTGATCTTGGGCGCTGCATAGAACAGCTGCTTCTGCGTGTTGGTGTGCAGCCCGCGCGCGTACACCCAACCGAAGCGGAACTTGTTCGCCTTGGGATCGACGCCGGGAGGAAACAGATGCACTTCGTCGACGGTGCCACCGACGAGCTTGGCCATCAGCGCGTGACTTCCCTCGTGCAGCGTCACGCCGACCAGGTACGTGGGCGGCACCATCGCGAGCCCCCACAGCACGAGCGTTTGGTTACTCGGCTCCTCGGCGCGTGCGACACGCGGTGCGACCACGAGCGCGAGCACGAGCAGCCAGCGAGCCATGCACCCAGGTTCGCACGCAATCGCGTTACGGTCGGGACATGCGGCTCGAAAAGGCGGCGCTCGCGATCCTCGTCTCGATCAGCGTCGCGTACGCGGGCCCGACGAGCACGCCGACGGTGATCCACGCCGAGCTCGATCCACTTCCGTTCGCGAACCAGCCCGGCTACGGCGGGCAGATCGGCGTTCGCCATCCCGCGCTGCGCGGCGTGCGCCTCGCGATCGCGTCGTTCGCCTTGCACGTGCCGGACGTTCTCTCGCACGCGCTGAACAGGGGTGACGTCGATCAGCGAGTGCGTCCCTCGGGTGCGATCTACGGCCTCTATTACTTCGGTGCGCCTGGCGAGGATGGCTTCGCGGTGGGCGCCTCCGTGCGCTATCTCCGCCAGCGCTACACCGACGAGGCCGACGCGAGCCTCACCGCCGACGTCGGCGAGCTCTCCCCCGAGCTCATCGTCGGCTACCAGTGGCATCCGATGAAGGGGCGCTTCTATCTCCAGCCGTGGTTCGCGCTCGGCGTCACGGTGTGGCGCGATCGCGGGCTGCACCTCGGAGCCGATCCGGCGAACGCAGCCGTCGTCGATCCGCTGCCGGTCAGCCCGTTCTTCACGGTGAACGTCGGCTACGAGTACGCGCTCTGAGCGCTGTACCCGATCTCGTCAGGGCAGGTCTCGTCAGGGCAGGTTCGTGAGCGTGTAGCGCAGGACGCGCGAACCGCCAAAGCCGAGGTTCGAGTCGGAGATGTACAGCTTGTCACCGAGGACGGTCACGCCACGCGGCGTGAGCGACTGCGATGCGTCCACCGCGCCGCCCATGAAGTCCGTGGCACCGAGAACGGCGTCCGCCGACTCGCCCGACGTCGTCGGTCGCGGCGTGTGCACCACGACGCGGAAGTTCACCATGTCGACGATGTAGAGGCTTCCGTGCGCCACGGTGATCTCACCCGGAATGTTGAGCCCGATCGCGTTCGGCATCTGCGAGCCCGCCGCCGCGTTTGCCGATCCGGTCGAGCCGCCGTTCTGTCCGACGAAGAAGTCCGCCGGTTGATTGTTCTGCGTCGGGATCCCGTTCCAACCCATCACGCGATTGTTCTGCGAGTCCGAGACGTAGAGCCTCTCGCCGTCGAAGAACACGTCGAGCGGTTCGTTCATCGAGGACGGCGTGGGCGGGTTCGGTTTCTCGGCGGTGTTGAACGTGGCCTGCCCGAGAACGACATCCGCGGCCGCGCCGTTGGCCGTCGGGAACGTCGACCAGATCAGCACGCGATGGTTCAGCTGATCCGCGACGATGATGCGCGTCCCGTCGGTCCATACGCCGCGCGGACTGTTCAGCGTGGTCGCGCTGGTTCCGGACGCGCTTCCCGTCATGGTGGTTTGCCCGAGGACGACGTTCCACGTCGGACCGTTGGCGGCAGGGATCCCGTTGAGGACCACGAGCCGGTTCGAGACGCTGTCGCTGACGACGACCGATCCGCCACCACACGCGACATCGCCCCAGTTCGTGAACATCGAGCCCTGCGTGAGGAGCCGGTTGGTCGGTCCGCTGGTCAAGGTGGTGAGCGAGGTCTGTCCGATCGCGAGATCGGCTGCCGCGGAGAACACGAGCGGCGGCGCGTTGTACTGAAGGACCCGCGCGTTGTGCATGTCGGTGATCCACAGCCGGTTGTCGCTCGCGCAGAGCCCGCCGGCAGAGCGCGACGTGTTGGCGGTGGTGCCCGTGGGGCGCGTGTCGAGATCGGGTGCGCCGATCGCGAGATCTGGGGGTTGCCCGTTCGTGACTGGAGGCATCGACGGCAGCGGGATCGCGTCGACCCCCATCGCCATGTCGATGCCGGGCGAGGAGTCGTCGCCGGGTGCGCTATCGACCACCGTATCGACGACGTTCCCACACGCAGTGGAAGCCGCCACCAGGAACATCAAGGCCGCTCTCATGAGCAGCACGATACAGCGGCGGGGAGTGTTTGTGCCCAGGGACGGAGTTGAACCGCCGACACGCGGATTTTCAGTCCGCTGCTCTACCAACTGAGCTACCTGGGCGTTGGAGGCGAAGGAATCTACATACCCGTGGGTCCGTTGGCAACCCGAAGCGCAGGTGATCGCAAGGAATCCTGGGGGCTTGATGGGCGAAAGATCCGCGAAATGGCACAATAGCGCCCTCATGCCCGTGCGGGACGGCACTGATCCGGCGAATCACACGCCGGTCCCCGCCGAGGGTGACGGCGAAGAGCTCATCGGAATGGTGATCGAGGGACGCTATCGCCTGAGCTCCACGCTCGGTCGCGGCGGCATGGGCCTCGTCTATAAAGCGGCGCACGTCGGACTGCGGCGGCAGGTCGCCGTGAAGATCTTGCATCCGTCGCTCGCGGCGTCTCCCGACGTGCGCAATCGGTTCGAGCGAGAAGCGCTCGCCGTCGGCAAGATCGATCACCCGAACTGCGTGCAGGTCTACGACAGCGGGCGGTTGCCCGATGGATCGCTGTACCTCGCGATGGAGTTCCTCGATGGGAAATCGCTCGCCGATGTCCTCGAGCAAGAAGGACAGCTCGCGCCGGGACGCGCGCTGCACATCCTCGCGCACATCTTGAAGGGCCTCGCACACGTGCACAGCGCGGGGCTCATCCATCGCGACATCAAGCCCGAGAACATCTTCTTGGTGCGGCAGGGGGACGACGTCGACTTCGCGAAGATCTTGGACTTCGGCATCGCGAAGGGCATGACCGGCTCGGATCTCGACGAGGGCGTGAAGCTCACGCAAGCGGGCATGGCGTTCGGTACGCCGATCTACATGGCGCCCGAGCAAGCGCTCGGCAATCCCATGGACGGACGCGCGGATCTCTATGCGGCGGCGGTGATGGGCTACGAGATGCTCACCGGGCAGCCGCCGTTCTACTCCGACGACAAGCTCGAGGTGATGTCGATGCACACGGCCAAGCCGGTGCCGCCGATGCGGCAGCGGTTGGTCAAAGGTGGGCGTCCCGTGCCAAGCTCGATCGAGCGGTTGATCGTGAAGGGCCTGACCAAGAAGCCCAGCGAGCGCTACGCGTCTGCCGAGGTGTTCCTCGCGGCGGTGGAAGCCGCGCTGCACACGCCCGATGGCGGCGTGACGGACGTGAGCATCGAGCGTGTTCCGCGCACGTCGACGACCGGCAGCCAGCCGCTCGTGACCGAGGACGGATCGCTGAACTTGGCGGACGCGGACATCGGCGCGGCGATCGACGAGGAGCTCGCGAACGCGGCGAAACGCGTGATGACGCCACCGTCGGGCGCGGCGCCGTTGCCGAGCGCGCCGAAGATCGGCTTGCCGGGCATGCCGCCCGCGCGCGGGAACGTTCCGCAAGGTGGCGTCGGCCTGGGCTTGCCGTATACGGGACCGCAGGGCGAGGCGATCTTCGGGCTCACGCCGGAGCAGCGATTGGCGGGTGTAGCGCCGGCCGACGAGGGCCCGACGCGCGTGCTGCATCGCGATGCGCTGGCGAAGGGCCTCCCACCGCGATCGCTCGCGAGCACGGATCCGGCGACGAGCATCGCCGCGGCGCTCGAGCCCGAGCTAGAGGACGATCGCGCGAGGACACGGCCGCTCGAGAGAAACCCGGGCCGGAGCGGATCGACCAAGCGATGGATGATCTATGCCGGCGCTGCGCTGTGCGTGGCAGCCGGCGTGGCGATCGCGATCATCACCACACGCGGCGGTGGCAACCCCGATGACGTGCTCGTGATCGATCCCGAGTCGATCGCGGGGCACGCGAACGAAGCGCTGTCCAACGGCGATCCCGCGAAGGCCATCTCGATCCTCGAGAGCAACAAGGTCGCGATCGCGCAGGACGCGCTCGCCCAGCTCGTGCTCGGACGCGCGTACGCGGCGAAGCACGAGAGCGCGCCATCGCTCGAGGCGTACGATCTCGCGTTGCGCCTCATGCCGGAGATCGAGCGCGACGAGCTGCTTCGCACGAGCCTGCGCACGATGGCGGCCGATACGGATCCGAACGTCGTCGCACCGGCCTTCGAGATCTGGGTCGGCAAGACCAAGGATCCCGAGGCCGAGCCGCTGTTGCTCAAGGCCGCGATCGCAGAGAACCTCACGCGGCGTCACGCGGTGAAGCCGGTGATCGAGCGCCTCGAACTGGGGAGCAAGGTCGATTGGTGGGTCGCGTATGCGTACGACCTCGAGCAAGAGGACACGTGCGAACAACGCAAAGAGGCCGTCGCTCGGTTGCGCGCGCTCAACGATCCGCGCGCGGTGCCGGCACTCGAGCGCGCACTCGCGCGCAAGGTGAAGAGCGGCCCCGGACGCAACAAGCCGTACAGCCCGTGCCTCGTGGCCGACGCCAAAGCAGCGATCGGCTACCTGCGCGGCCTTCCGCCGCCGAAGTGATGCTCGCGCTCCCCGACTCGCCGCGCTGGGTGGAAGCGCACGGCATCGCCGCCGATCCCACGAGCTGGCGGCGCGAGCTGGGCGCTGGCTTCGCGCTCGGCAACGATCGCACGAAGCTGATCGTGATCGCTGGCGATGTCGAGCGCGCGAGCGTAGACGCGCTCGCGGCCGAGCTCCCCGCGCACGCGATCCTCGTCGGTGAAGGCTATGGCGGCGAGCGCGCGATCCTGCACACGCTGCCCGAGCCGGCTGCGCTGCTCGAGCTCGAGGGCGCGGTGCTGCTCGACAACGACGCGCCACTCGATCACTTGCAGCCCGCGCTCGTCGAGGAGCTGCGCGGCACCGGCGGGCGCGTGTGGTGCGCGTGGGTCGACGAGCTGCCGGTGGCGTTCGCGTACGCCCCGTGGCGCAGCGAGGCGTGGTTCGACATCTCGGTCGACGTCGATCCGCGCGCGCGCCAGCTCGGT
This sequence comes from Pseudomonadota bacterium, assembly GCA_023428295.1. Taxonomy (GTDB): domain Bacteria; phylum Myxococcota_A; class Polyangia; order Haliangiales; family Haliangiaceae; genus JABFXX01. The sequence goes on along the minus strand of JAEYYV010000129.1, from coordinate 8,501 downwards.
CTCGGCACGATCGTCGCCAGCGCGCTCGTTCACGACGAGCGCTCGCGCGGACGCGAGCCCGTGTGGGGCGCGGACGAAGGCAACCACGCGTCACTCGCGCTCGCGAAGAAGCTCGGCTTCGTTCCCTCCGACGAGCTGTGGGTGATCGCACCGCGGCGCTAGCCGTGCGAATGCGAACAGTGCTCGCGCTGTCCGACATGAGAGGTGGGAGTGGGCACTCCTGGTTTCGTGCGCGTTGGGGGTGACGAGCCACAACGATCCGCTCGAACACGCGCGCTCGCGGACTGCCGAGTGGCATCGATCGAGCAGAACGATCGCGCATGCGCCACCCCTCCTCACTGCGCGGTTTCAGCACGATCTTGGTTGGACTTCTCGCCGCGTGCACCGGATCGATCGAGACCGGTGAAGGTGGTGGCGACGATGGACCCGATGTTCCGACGACCCAGGTGCGCGTCGTCGTGAAGGACGCGCTCGCAGGGCAGGCCGGCGTTCGGGTGATCTTTCAGAACCCGGATGACTCGGTGATCGAAGAGGTGACGACCGACGCGAGCGGTGTCGCGAGCGCCGCGATGACGGCGGGCAACGTCTCGGTGATCCGCACGTACGCGCCGGTGGTGCCGCCTCCACCCGAGGGCAATCGCCTCCCCGAGGTCTACACGTACGTCGGCGTGAAGGGCGGCGACTTGATCGAGCTCGGCAAGAGCGAGCCTACACAGCTAACGACGCCCGGAGCGATCGTCGTGAAGGTCCCCACGATCAACGGAACGGTGACGGTGAAGACGCCGTGTGGATCGGGGGCGGGGCAGGCGCCCAATGTGGCGATCACGGTGACGAACTGCCCGTCGATGATGGACCTCTACGTGACGCAGAACGATCAGGGCTTCTACATGCAGAAGCCGTATGCGGAGAACATCGATGTCTCGATGGGCGTCTTGAACGAATCGCTCGCATCGACGGTGACAGCGACGAACGTTCCGCCGAACGCGCAGGTGAACGTCGAGCAGAAGATCTACGCGGGCACGTTCGAGCTGTACTCGACAGGACAGAAGCGCGTGGATCAGAACCCGCAGAACGTGGACATGCCGAACATCATGGACGTCGATGGCCTCGTCGTCATGCGCGTGAACATCGGGGGCCAAGGCGCCGTGATGACGGGCTCGCGCACGCTGTACTCGGGCTCCGTCTCGTCGGTGGACGCGAGCGCGTATCCCATGCCGTACATCACGGGCAACACGAAGTACGAGCCGACGGAAATCACCTGGACCGAAGCGGGGACGGGAACGGCCGATGCCGTGATGGTGACGCTCGCGGTGACGCGCGGCGCGGCGATGGGCATGACGCCAGCGATCGACGCCGAGTACGTCCGCGCGATCATCGCGCCTCACGCGGGCAGCGTGCTGCGCATTCCCGTCCTGCCCGACGCGCGCTTCAACCCGAGCGCGCTCGACGAGATCGGTGGAGCGCTGGGTCTCGTGTCGTCGAGCGGGGGCTACGACACGATTCGCCAGCGTGCGTTTGCCAAGGAATCGATCGTGGACGCGGCACCGTCCGGCGGCTCGATCTCGATCGCGTACACCGGACAAGCGCCAGGCTTCTGAGCCGACTATGCTGTTCGGGTGCTCCAGCCCGGCGTAGTCATCGGCGGACGGTTTCGTGTCGACCGCGTGCTCGGAGCTGGCGGCATGGGCGTCGTCGTACAAGCGACGCACACGGAGCTCGGTCAGCAGGTCGCGCTCAAGGTGTTGCACGACGAGCTCGCGACCAACCCGAACATCGTCGCTCGCTTTCTGCGCGAGGCGAAGGCGGTGGCCACGCTGCGCACGGAGCACGTGTGCCGCGTGTTCGACGTGGGCCGCCTCGACAGCGGTGCGCCGTTCATCGTGATGGAGATGCTCGACGGCACGGACCTCTCGGCCGCCGCGCTCACCGGCGTCCCGATGACGATCGCGGTCGAGTACGTGATCCAAGCGTGCGTCGCGCTCGCCGAGGCGCACGCGGCGGGGCTCGTGCATCGCGACATCAAGCCGCCGAACCTGTTCGTCGTGCGCAAGCCCGACGGTGGTCCGCTCGTGAAGGTGCTCGACTTCGGCATCGCGAAGGCAGCGACCGCCGCGGAAGCCAAGCTCACGCACACGACGTCGACGATGGGATCGCCGGGCTACATGTCACCCGAGCAGATCCGCTCCACGCGTGATGTCGATCTGCGCACGGACATCTGGGCGCTCGGCGTGACGCTGTATCAGCTGCTGACGGGACGCATGCCGTTCGGCGGAACGCAGCTCGCGGAGATCGCGGTGGCGGTGATGACGGCGCCACCGCCGCCGCTGCAGGTCGACCCGACGCTCGCCGCCGTGGTGATGCGCTGCCTCGAGAAGGAGCCCGAGAAGCGCTTCGCCAACGTCGCGGAGCTCGCTGCCGCGCTCATGCCGTTTGGCGGTCCGAGCGCGCCGCGGTTCGTTCGCGAGATCACGCGTGGTGCGGTCGGAGGCGACGCGCCGCCACACGCGTCGCAACACGCGCCGCCACAGGCGCCGATCGTGCCGGTGCATGCGCCGACCGCCGCGGGCTCGCTCACGGGCGTCGGCGTGACCGGACCGATGCTGCAAAGGACAAGCGTCGGGCAGGTGGCGCCGCACGCGACCGTGGCGCCGGCGCGCAAGGCTCCGTGGATCGCGATCGGCATCGTGCTCGTCGTGGTCCTCGTCGGAGGCGGCGCGCTCGCGGGATACCTCGCGCGCGGCAACTCTGCGACCGGAGCCGGATCGAGTGCGGGGGCCGACGTCGGATCCGATACCGGACCGATCCGCGGATCGACCACGCTCGGCGCGAATGGCGGAACGACCACGCTCGGCTCGAATGACGGATCGACCACGCTCGGCTCGAATGACGGCACGGTCGCGATGACACCGGATGCGAGCACACCGCCGGCAGATGCAAGCGATCCGTGGTCGGGGCACGCAGATCCGATCGCCGTGGCGACGACGAACGAGGCTGACGATGCCGACGAGGACGACGAGGACATGAGCGCGATGACGCAGGCGCAGCTCGAGATGGCCCGCAGCATGCTCACGCCCGCGCAGAAGAAAGAGGTGATGCGTCAGTTGACCGCGATGGAGAAGGCGTTGGCGCAGACCAAGAAGTCCAACCCCTCGCTGTATCAACAACAGCTGGTCTCGCTCGTGACGAGTGCCTGCTACATGGGCGACGTGGCCATGGCGCAGCGAGCCTTCGCGAACATCGATGAAGCGTCGGCCTATCGCCAAGCGGTGCTGACCGGCTGCAAGCAGTACGGCGTGACGCTGCACTCGAACGCAAAGACGAAAAAGTGACCCAAGGCAGAACGTCTAGATCGGGTCACGCGCTGATGCGTTCCAGCCGGACATGACATCGATCCGCTTGCTGATCGGCCTCGGCATGGTTGGACTCACCGCGTGTGCCGGCAGCCGGGAGGTCTCGAAGCTGCGGTACACGTCGACGGACTGCCCCGATCCCGCCGGCTGCGGAGCTCCGCTCGACGAGCCGTCGTACGTGCCCCCCGACGAGGCGCGCGACCCTGTCGACGATGCCGTGGCGACGAGCGAAGAGCCATCGTGCAAGACCGTGGCGATCGCGCTCGCCGCGATGGAGCTCGGAAACTACGCGAGCGAGGACACCGACGACGAGCGGGCGGCGATCGTCGCGAAGCAGACCGCCGCCTGCAACGCAGCGAAGCTCGACGCGCGAGAGATCGCCTGTTTGTCGACGGTGACGGTCCCCGACCACGTGGGCTACTGCTCGCGAAAGCTAGGCGCGCCGGCGCGACGCGTACCGCTCATGTCCGCGAGGGAGTGCACGGTGCTAGTCGACCAGATACGGCCCGGGTTCTACAACATGAAGAACGCGCTGGTCGCGTACGAGACGTCGTGCATTCAGGACGGCTGGCCGGAGGAGGTCGGGCACTGCATGAGCAAGCAGATGTACAACCCGATGAGCCACTGCCGCGCGTTCGCGCCGGGCTGGGTGTGGGATCAGCTGCAAGCGCGCCTCGACTCGGCGACCCCGTAGACAGGCCAAGTCATCGTCGCCGCGAGCCAGCGGCGATGGACCGCTCTACGATGCCCGCATGTGGCGGTCCTTGCAGCTCGGGGTGCTCGCGGCGCTCGCGCTCGTCAGGCCGGTGCCGGCCGATGCGTGCGCTCCGCACCGCTTCGAGCCGCACACGCTCGATCGCTCGCACCTCGCCGATGCGGTGAAGCCGGGGCCCGTCGCGATCTCGATGTGGATCGAGTCCTCCCCGAGCGCCGGCTGTGTCGGCCCGGCGCGCGATACGTGTACGCCAGCGCGCCGGCTCGTCGTGCATGTCAACGCGAGCGACGATCAGACGCCGCCCGACAAGCTCGGCTATCGCGTGACGATCACGGCGGGCACCGCGCCGTTTGCAGCGCCGGGGGACGTGCGTCCCGATCGCGATGACCTGCTCGTCTTCGATCTCGGCGACAGCGAAGCGCTCGACTTCGAGCTCGCGATCCGCGCGATCGATCTCAACGGCAACATCGGGCCGGCGACCTACACGTACGTCGCGCAATCGGCAGGCGGCGAGGGATGCGCGTCGGGCAACGCGATGTCGTTCGGTGCGATCGCGTTCGTGGCCGCGTTCATGCTGCGCCGTCGACGCTAGGGACCCGACAGCTCGACATGAAACTGCTCGCGATCGAGCGTGAACGTCGCGCGATCGAGTGAGAGCCCCCACGCGTTCTCGACGAGACACGTCGCCATCGCGTCCTTCGTGCTCGCGACCACGTCGACGATCTCGTGGAACGTGGTCTCGATGTCCATCGTCACGCTCCACGCGCCCTTCGGCTGCACCGTTCGAACGCACGACTGCACGTCGACGAGCCTCCTGAAGTCTGGCGGGATCCGGCCGTAGCCCGTGCCGCTGCCGGATCCGTGGCCGATCGTGCCGTACTGGCCCGAGCCCAACGCGCCCTCCATGAAGCCGATCACCGACGGGCGCGTTCCCGGCTCCCACGCGACATACGACGTCACCGGCGAGACCGCCTTCCCGTACATGGCCAGCGTGTACTGCTCGGCGTCGGTCAGCGAGTCGTGCATGTCGGCGCCAAAGACAAAGCCCGCGGTGTGCACGGAGAACGCGTTGTTCGCGGTGAGCGTCTTCTTGATCGGATCGCTCCACACGTATCCCGTGAGCGTCAGCGTGTGCGGCGCGGCGGGAGTCTCGCGCATGAGGCGCAGGCCGTCACCCTCGTGCAGCGTGCTCTCCTCGAGCTGGAAACCGGGCACCGAGAGCTTCTCGATGCGCGTCGGTCGCACGAGCTCGAGCGCGACGGGGACCAGCGCCTTCAGGGTCGAGGCCGGGACGCCATCGAGCTCCACGTAGATGCCGTGATGGCGCGTGGCGAGCGGCGCGAAGGGCGCGTCGTCGCGACGGGTGAGCATGGGGCGATCGCTGCCCGAGACCGTCGGCACCACGACGTGCACCACCGCGTCGGTCGGGAGCTTGGCGAGCGCGGCCTGCGCGATCAGCGGCGTGAGCGTCGAGCGCGTCCTCTCGTCGGTGAGGATCACCACGCGACGCGGACCCTTGCGATCCACGAGTAAGGCCGCGGCGGCGCGCGCGCCTTCTTCGATCGCGCTGCCGTTCCCGAGTGCGAATGCGCCGCGTGCCTTGGCCACCGCGAGCGCATCACCGAAATCCGCGGCGGCGACGAAGCGCCCGAACACGCGCGTTGCGTGGCGGCGATACGTGATGATCTCGACCTCGGCGTTGGGGACATGCGCCATGTACGCCACGATCACGTCGAGCTGTGCGGGAATGCCTTCGTCGCCGACGGAGTGGGACGCGTCGACGACAAACACGACCTGCGCTTTTCGGGGCAGCGGAACGAGCTGCGGCGCGACATCCACCTCGACGCGCGAGAACGCATGCTTGTCCGACGCGACGGCGCGGCCGAGCCGCGCTTGCCACGTCTCGATCGCGGGCGGCGCGATCGAGATCGAAGCCACACCAGCATCACTCGCACTCTCCGGTGCATCGGGGATGAACACGGGGGTGTCGGTCGCGGAGAGCGAGACCGCCGTCTTCCCCTCGCCGAACGCGATCGTCCACGTGTCGAGCGAGCCCACATCGAGCGCCGCGTGATCCGAGACGACGAGCCGCCACGTACCCGCGGCCGTCGTCTTCTCGGGGAGCTTGGCGGTGAACGTGCCGCGCAGATCGTTGTCGCCGCCACCGCTCTTGTCGTGAAGCGTGATGCTGTCGCCGCTCGGCGCGACGAGCTGCACGACGAGGTCGCTCCTGTACGTGTGCGCGATCGAGAGCGTGACCGTCGCCTTCGCGTAGACCTTGTTCGTCGGCGCGGACTCCTCGATGTCGATCTTGCTCGCGACGAACGTGTCCGCCTCCACCACGTCCGCCCATGCTTCGCGCGCGGGCGGTGCGAGCACCACGGGCGTGTCGCGCGCCACGCGCTTGCCATCGATGACGATCGCCGTGCGCGCGTCTCCCCACGCCGGACGAACGGTGACCACCGGTGTGGCGAGGGGCAGCTCGTCCTCGAACCATCCATCCTGCGTCGCGCTGCGCGGATAGGACACGAAGTAGCGACCGTTCTCGTAGCGCGTCGGCGCGGTCAGCGTGTACTCGACCGTCGACACGGTGCCGGGCAACACGGGGAAGACGTGCAGCGAGAGCTTGTCGGCCCACAGCCACGCGAGCAGCGCCGGATCCTTGGCCGCCGCCGAGCCCATGCCGGTCATCTCTTCATAGAGCGCCGCGGCCTTGTCGCGCTCCATGAGGACGCCGTCGTACCACCGCTCGCTCGCGCGAATGCGCAGCCCCGTCGCCACCGCACCGTAGGGCAGATCGAGGAGCAGCTCGACCTGATCCGCGGTCGTTCCGGGATTGGAGAACATGCGGCGCACGGTGTACGTGGCGACGCCGTCCTTGATCGCGATGTCGACGGTGTGCGCGGCCTCGAACATCGGCATGCGCCGCGTCGCGCGCAGCGAGTCGGCGACCGTGTCCGGTGCGTGGAGCGCGAGGAAGGGCAGAAGCGCGAGCGGCCAACGTCGCATTGCCGCTCCGACACCAACAGCGCGCGAAAGGTTCCGGACTCGCGCGACGGATGGCGTCAGGCGCGCAAACGCTTTGCGGTTCCCATCGCTTCGCGCAGCGCGGCCACCGTCACGGGCTTGGTCAGGTGGCGATCGAACCCGGCGGCGATCGCGCGCTGCTGATCCTCGGGTTGCCCGTAGCCCGACATGGCGACGAGGTAGGTCTGGTCGACCTTGGAGGCACGCGCCCGCTCCGCGATCTGGAACCCATCGATGCCGGGCAGGCCGATATCGACGAACGCGATGTCGGGCTGCTTCGCGATCAAGAGGTCCAGCCCACTCAACCCGTCGGGCGCGGTGGCGACCTCGCAGCCGCAGGCCTCGAGCAGATCGCGCGTCATCTCGAGTACGTCGTGGTTGTCGTCGACGAGGACCACTCGCAGCGGCGCCATCTCGTGGCTCGCAGCGCTCGCGGGTGCGTGTGTGCGAGCGGTCGAGCGCGGCAGCCGCACCGTGAACGTGCTGCCATAGCCGAGCCCCGGGGAGCTCGCTTCGACGGTGCCGCCATGGAGACCCACGAGCGACTTCACGAGCGTGAGCCCGATGCCGAGGCCACCGGCGCTGCGCGCGAGCGAACCTTCCACTTGCGTGAACAGATCGAACACGCGCGGCAGCATCTCGGCGGTGATGCCGATGCCATGATCCTTCACCTCGACGATGCAGCTCGCGTCGTCGCACTTCACTCGCACGAGGACGCGCGATCCCGCGGGTGAGTACTTGATGGCGTTCGAGATCAGATTGTTGAACACCTCCTCGAGCCGCACGAGGTCCCCTTCGACGCACGTGGACCCGGACTCGCTCGCGTTCTCGAACGACAGCAACATCGAGCGCTGTCTCGCGGCGAGCTCGGCGCTCTGCAAGCATCGCTGCACGATGTCCGCGAGATCGACGGGCTGCGGATCGATGCGCACTTTGCCGGAGGTCACGCGCGCGACATCGAGAAGATCGTCGACGAGGCGCGCGAGGTGGTGCGTCTGTCGCTCGATCACCGCGTGCGGCTTGCTGCGCTCTGCTTCGCCAGGGAGCGCCTCGAGCGCGAGCATGATCGCCGCGAGCGGATTGCGCAGCTCGTGACCGAGCATCGCGAGGAACTGATCGCGCTGATGAATCGCATCGCGCGCTTCGTACTGGCGGTTGCGACCACGCAGCGCCGCGCGAATCGCCGTGACGAGCGTGCCGGATTGCACGGGGCGCTCGAGGATGGACACGTTTCCGAGCGACTGGATCTCGTCGAGGCCGCGGTCGGCGACATCGGTGCGCGGTGGCGCGAACAGGATCATCGGGAAGTCGGACCACGGCGGTTGCGCCTCGAGGCGCGTGGCGAGCGTGTCCCGTGCCGCGCACGTCAGGGACTCGGTGGTGAGCACCGCGCAGCCGACGTGCTCGAC
>JAEYYV010000126.1 GCA_023428295.1 Pseudomonadota bacterium | reverse complement strand
CTTCTGCGTACGCGAGCCCTACGAGCGCGACTGCCACGCGGGCGGCGGTGACGAGCCCGGCGGCGGCGCGGGCGGTGCGGGCGCGCCGCGAACCGCGTCCACGATGTGCTGCACGTAGCGCGAGATGTCTGCCATGAACGCGGCGCGCGTCTCCTGGCCGCGTGCGATGGCAGCGAGGCGTGCTTCCCACGAGCCCGTGAGCTCGGGCGACGCGAGGGACGCGATCGGAATCTGCGCGATGAGGCTCTCGCCGAGCGGCGTGGCGACGAGGTGTTTGCGATCGCGCGCGATGTACTCGCGACGCAGGAGCGTCTCGATGATCGACGCGCGCGTCGCTGGCGTGCCGAGCCCCGTGTCCTTCATGGCCGCGCGCAGCGATTCGTCGTCGATGCGCTTGCCTGCCGTCTCCATGGCGCCGAGCAGCGTGGCCTCCGTGTAGCGCGGCGGTGGCGTGGTCTGCTTGTCGTGCGCCGCGAAGCGCGCCTCGAGGACCTGGCCTTCGACGAGCGGCGGCAGCGCGGTGGTCGGCTCGCGATCGTCGTCGCGCCCGTCGGCATCGCGGCCTGCGTGATCGCGGCCTGCGGGCTCGATACCCGCGACCTCTTGCCAGCCGGCGACCGTACGCACGCGACCACGCGCGAGGTACCGGTCGGGCATCGCGGGCAGCTGTGTCACGAACGCCTCGCGGTCACCGTCGGTGGCCTCGCGCAGCGGGCGATGCGGTGCGGGCGCGCCGACGCGAAGCCACGCCTCGGTGGCGGCGAACTCTGCGTCGGGGAAGAACGCGCCCAGGAAGCGACGCGCGACCAGATCGAAGAGGCGCACTTCGTCGCGATCGAGCGAGCCGAGGTGAACGGGTGCGCCCGTGGGGATGATCGCGTGGTGATCGCTGACCTTGGTGTCGTCGACGACGCGGCGGTTCGCGCGCTGCCACATCGACGGCGTGGCGATCAGCTGCTGCGCGAACGGCGCGTAGTCCGCGACGTTTGCGAGCGCGGCGATCGGCGTGGCGAGCTCGGCCGCCACGTCCTTGCTGAGGTGACGCGAGTCCGTACGCGGATACGTGAGCAGCTTGTGCCGCTCGTACAGCGCTTGCGCGAGCTCGAGTGTGCGCTGCGCCGAGAAGCCGAAGCGGCGGTTCGCGGTGCGCTGCAGCGAGGTCAGATCGAACAGCTGCGGGGGCGGCTCGCGCACGGTCTTGGCGCGCACGCGCTCGACGAGCGCGCTGCCGACCTGCGCATCGCGCGACACGATCGCGTCGGCGACCTCGCGCGTCGCGATGCGCGACAGCGCGCCCTCCCGCCATGTCGCCACGAAGCCCGAGAGCTGCGCTCGCACCTCCCAGTACGGGACCGGCACGAATGCCCGCAGCTCGCGCTCGCGCTCGACGATCATGGCGAGCGTGGGCGTCTGCACGCGGCCGATCGAGAGGACGACGGATGTCGTCCGCGCTGCGCCACCGCCGATGCGTCCGCGGGCGGTGATGGCGCGCGTGGCGTTCATGCCGACGAGCCAGTCCGCCTCGGAGCGCGAGCGCGCTGCGTCCGCGAGCGGCACGAGCTCCGCACCGGGCCGCAGCTGGGACATGCCGCGACGAATGGCGTCGTCGGTGAGCGACGAGATCCACAGCCGCCGGATCGGCAAGCGGCTGTTCGCGTGCTGATAGACGTATCGAAAGATCAGCTCGCCTTCGCGGCCTGCGTCGCACGCGTTGATCACCGCGGCGAAGCGCTTGTCGCGCAGCAGCTTCTCCACGGCGCGCAGCTGCGCGATCGCGTGCGAGGCGCCGCGGAGCCGAAACGAGTCGGGGAGCATCGGCAACAGATCCAGCCGCCACGCCTTCCACGCGGGGTTGTACGCCGCCGGCTCCTCGAGCTCCACGAGGTGGCCGATGCACCACGTGATGACGTACCGGTCACTCGCGAACGACGTGGATCCGCTCGTCGGGCGCACGCCGAGCACGCGCGCGAGATCGCGTGCGACCGACGGCTTCTCGGCGATGACCAGCTCCACCGGCCGAGCCTAGCCGGTGCGTCTGACGTCCGTGATCGCTAGAGGGAGAACGTATTGCGCTTGATGAACTGGCCGCGCCCCTGGACGCGCTTGGCTACCCAGGTGTCGTTCTTCACGACAACCTCGCCGCGCGAGAGCACGTGCGACGGGCTCCCCGGCACGACGTGGCCTTCATAGGGCGAGTAGTCGACGTTCATGTGGAGGTTCTTGTGATCGAGCGTGAACTGCTTGTTCGGATCCCACACCACGACATCTGCATCCGCACCGACGGCGAGCGTGCCCTTCTTGCCGTACATGCCGAAGATCTTGGCGGGCGCCGTCGACGTGATCTCCACGAAGCGGTTCATCGAGATCTTCTTCTGCGTCACGCCTTCATAGAGGAGATGCAGGCGCGTCTCCACGCCCGGCATGCCGTTGGGGATCTTGGAGAAGTCGCCGCGCCCCAGCTCCTTCTGATCCTTCATGCAGAACGGGCAGTGATCCGTGGCCACCGTCTGCAGGTCGTACTCGCGAAGGCCGCGCCACAGGTGATCGTGATGGTGCGCGGGTCGCAGCGGCGGCGTGCACACGTAGCCCGCGCCCTTCCACTCGTTGCCGGGCTCGCCGCGCAGATCGTCCTCGGAGCGGAACAGGTACTGCGGGCACGTCTCGGCGTACGCCGGCAGTCCCCGATCGCGCGCCTCCATCACGCGACGAAGCGCGCGCTCCGCCGAGAGGTGCACCATGTACACGGGCACCTTGGCCATCTCGGCCAGCGCGATCGCGCGCTCGGTGCCCGTGGCCTCCGCCACCTCGGGCCGCGTGAGCGCGTGATACACGGGCGCCGTGTGGCCCTCGTCGAGGGCGCGCCGCACGAGTACGTCGATCGGAAGCCCGATCTCCGCGTGCATCGTGATCAGCGTGCCGAGCTCACCCGCGCGGAGCATCGCGCGAAAGATCTGCTGATCGTCGACGAGGAACACGCCCGGATACGCCATGAACATCTTGAACGACGTGACGCCCTCGCGAACCATGTCGGACATCTCGGCCAGCGTCTCGCTGTTCGCTTCCGTCATGATCATGTGGAAGCCGTAGTCGATCGCCGCCTTCCCTTCCGCCTTCTGGTGCCACGCGTCGAGGCCGGCGCGCATCGAGCTGCCCTTGGACTGGATCGCGAAGTCCACGATCGTCGTCGTGCCGCCGTGCGCCGCCGCGACGGTGCCCGTGTGGAAGTCGTCGCTGGCGGTCGTGCCTCCGAACGGCAGGCTCATGTGCGTGTGCGCGTCGATGCCGCCGGGGATGACGTACTGCCCCTTCGCGTCGATCGTCACGTCCGCATCTCCCGGCACCGCACCCGGTGCGGCGAGCGCCGCGATCTTGTCGTTCTCGATCCAGATGTCCGCGGCGAACGTGTCGCTCGCCAGTACCACGGTGCCGTTCTTGATCAGCGTCCTCGCCATGGACGCATCCTAGATCACATTGTCAGCTCGTTCGATTCACGAGCAGGCGAGCTTCTAGTCGTCGAGGTCGTCGTACTCGCCGAGCTTGCCCACGGCGAGCTCGGAGGCGCGCGCGTGGCCGTAGATGCCGGCGAGCACGCTGTCGAGGAAGTCATCCGCGACCGCTTCGTCGTCGGTCTCGGCGAGGAAGCCGATCGTCGACGTCTGGATCGCCGGATCCGCCTTCTTCTTGGTCTTCTTGACCTGCGCCTTCACTTCGTAGCGAACGCTGCAGATCATGTCGTACTTGCGCGCCGCGTCGGGGCAACCGAGGAGCAAGCGCACCTCTTGCTCGTCCTCGTCGAGTCCGACGATGCACGCGTCGATCTTGTCCTTCTTGGTGATCCACGCCTTCGCGCCGTCGAGGCCGTCCTCGAACATCACGAGGTCGAGCTTGCCGCCCGGCGTCTTGCGTCCGATGCCGACATAGGACGGCGTGTGGTCGCCGTCGGCGAGAGTGACGAGCGTTTGGGCGACCAGGCCGCCGGCAGCGTGTCCGATAGACTTCACGTCACGCATGTTCATTAGTCCTCCACGAGTGGGCCGTACGCGTCGGGGCGACGGTCACGGTAGAACTGCCATGTCCGGCGCACTTCTTCAATGAGCGAAAGGTCGAGCTCCGCGACCACGAGCTCGTCCTTGTCTCGGCTACCCATGGCAAGGAACTGACCGCGCGGGTCCACGAAGTACGATTGTCCATAGAACTCGCCGATGTTCCACGGCGCTTCGGTGCCGACGCGGTTGATCGCACCGACGTAATAGCCGTTGGCGACCGCGTGGGCGGGCTGCTCGATCTTCCAGAGGTGCTCGGAGAGCCCCGCGACGGTGGCCGACGGGTTGTAGACGATCTCCGCACCCGCGAGGCCCAGCGCACGCGCGCCCTCGGGGAAGTGACGGTCGTAACAAATGTACGCGCCGATGGTCGCGTAGCGCGTCTTGAACACCGGGTAGCCCAGGTTGCCCGGGCGGAAGAAATATTTCTCCCAGAAGCCCGACGTCTGCGGGATGTGCGTCTTGCGGTACTTGCCGAGGTACGAGCCGTCGGCGTCGAGGACCGCGGCGGTGTTGTAGTAGACGCCGGCCTGCTCGCGCTCGTAGAGCGGAACGACGATCGCCATCTGATACTTCGCGGCGATCGGCGCGAGCTTCTCGACGGTGGGACCGGGAACCGGCTCCGCCGCGTCGTACCAGCGCTTGTCTTGGCCGGGGCAGAAGTACGGCCCGTTGAAGATCTCCTGCAAGCAGAGGATCTGGACGCCCTTCTTTCCGGCGTCGTGAATCATCGGCAGATGCTTCTCGAGCATCGCCGCTTGGACTTCCGCGACGGACTTGGACTCGTCGTTGATCGGATTGGAGGCTTGGATCAGCCCCGAGAGAACGTTGCGCGACATGCGGGTCCTCTTAGTTGGTGACGAGCGTGGAGGTTTCCTTCGCGATGTCGCCCTTCCAGGTCTCGACATCCTTCGCCTGCGCCGCGCCCGTGGACTTGGCGCGCGCCGCTTCCTTGGCCTCGCGCGCCGACCGCTGGCGCTCGACGAGGTCCATGTGCGTTGTGAAGTACGGGAGGCTCTTGCCGATGACCTCGCGCAGGTTGGCGAACTTCTGATCGACCATGAACTTGGACAGCTCTTCCTTCAGCTCCGTGATGATCTCGTAGCCGCGGAGCATCGCGCCCGTGCACACCTGCACCGTCGACGCGCCGAGCAGGAAGAACTGCGCGGCGTCGAAGCCGGTCTCGATGCCACCGATGCCACTGATCTCGACGCCGGGGTTGGCGCGCGCGACCTCCATCACCTGGCGCAGCGCGATCGGGCGCACCGATTGACCCGAATAACCGCCGGGGACCGAGTGGCCCTCGACCGTCGGCATCGGACGCAGCGTCTTCAGATCGATGCCCGACACCGAGAGGATCGTGTTGATCATCGCGATGCCGTTGGCGCCGCCGCGGAGCGCGCTCGCGGCCGGTACGGTGGGGTTACCGACGTTCGGCGTCATCTTCGCCCACACCGGAATCTTCGCGACCTCCATCACCCAGCCGACGACTTCCTCGACGATGTCGGGGTTCTCGCCCATCGCCATGCCCATCTTGCGCTCGGGCAAGCCGTGCGGACACGAGAGGTTCATCTCGAAGCCGTCGACGCCGGTCTCTTGGACCTCGCGCACGATCTGCTGCCAGGAGTCCTTCTTGTACTCCTCCATGATCGACGCGATCAGGATCTTGTTCGGATAGTTCTTCTTCAGCTGCTTCAGATCATCGAGCCAGTCGGCGTACGGACGATCGCTGATGAGCTCGATGTTCTGGAAGCCGATGACCTCGTCGCTCGTGCGGCCGCGAACCTTGGCGTAGCGCGGCGCCGTGTTGATGACCTTGCTCGCGTCGAGCGAGAAGGTCTTGCAGACCATGCCGCCCCAACCGAGGTCGTAGGAGCGAGCGATCACCTTGCCATTGGTTCCAGGAGGTCCCGAACCGAGAAGGAACGGGTTTTCGAACTTCATGCCATTGACGGTGATGCTCAGGTCGGTCACGTCGCCTCCATGGGAGCGGGATATCCGGGGTCTCCCCCGGAATTGGGGAAACGGTGTGGCTAACACAGGGTTCGAGGAGGCTTCAACCCTCAACTGCTTACCTCCGGATTCGTGAAACAATGCGCCGGTGCGAGTCGCTCTGCTGTGTGCCCTCCTCGTCGGGGGTTGCGACCTCGTGTTCAGCCTCGATCGACCTCCCACGACAGGCTGGGCCGAGATCGCGGTGGGCAACACGCACGTCTGCGGGCGCACACGCGACAACGACTTGTACTGCTGGGGCTCGAACCTGTACGGCGAGATCGGCGTTGGCGACGAGCTGACCACGATCGACGAGCCGCGCCAGGTCGCCGGCACGTGGGAACAAGCGTCGGTCAGCTATCTGCACTCGTGCGCGCGCGACACGCAGGGCACGGTCTCGTGCTGGGGCTTCAACCAGAACGGTCAGCTCGGCAATGGATCCACGACGCCGACGCGCATCCCCAAGCCGATCGAGGGAACGTGGAAGACGATCAACGCGGCCTACCTCGGCTCGTGCGCGATCGATATGGACGATGCGCTCTGGTGCTGGGGCAACAACGCCACCGCGCAGCTCGGCGACGCGACCACGACCTCGCGTCTGTCACCGGTGCGGATCGGCGATGCGCGGTGGCGCGCTGTCGCCATGGCGCCACTCCACACGTGCGGCATCCAGATGGACGACACGCTGTGGTGCTGGGGCTCGGTCGCCGCCGAGGTCCTCGCGATGCCCTCGATCACACCCGCACGGCTCGGCACGGACACGTGGCGCAGCATCGCCGCCGTCGGACGCGGTAGCTGCGGAATCACGACCGAGGGCCGGCTGCGCTGCTGGGGCGAGAACCTGAACTACGAGCTGGGCCTCGGCCTGGACGTCGAGCGAGCGGACGAGCCGACGCCGGTCCTCGTGGACGGCGAGGATCGGTCGGATTGGGCCATGGTCGCCGGCGGCGTGTTTGCTGCGTGCGCGATCCGCGAGAACGGCGAAGCACGGTGCTGGGGCAACAACGAGCGCGGCGCACTCGCGAGCGACGTGGGCATCTTCGATCTTCCGTATCGCGTGCGGCACCCCGAGGGCGGGAAGTGGGCGAGCGCCGCGCTCGGCATCGCGAACGCGTGCTTCGTGGACACGATGAATCGGGCGTGGTGCTCCGGTCAGAACAGCTTCGCGCAGCTCGGCGACGGCGGCACGAGCCCGCGCACGCCGACACCACCCGCGCCCGATTCGCCCGCGGACATGATCGCCGCGGGTGCGAACGTCACGTGCGCGATCCGCGGCGGCGAGCTGTCGTGCGGCGGTCGGGGATCGAACTTTCAACTCGGCAACAACAACCATGTCTCGTCGCGATCGCTCGGCCCGGTCGCCGCGCCCCTGGGCGGAGCGATGCCGATCTGGACCTCCGTCTCGGTCGGGACAGAGCACGCGTGCGGGATCCTGACGAGCGGTACGGTCGCGTGCTGGGGCACCGACGCGAACGACGCGCTCGGCAACGGCGCCGGCAGGGTGTCGTCGGCGGTCCCGCTGCCCCTGACCGATGGGCGGACGTACATCGCGGTCGACACCGGCGCGTACTTCACGTGCGGCATCACGAGCACGCGCGAGATCGTGTGCTGGGGTGACAACCAGAAAGGCCAGCTCGCCAATAGCACCATCTCGCCGAGTGGCATCCCCACCCCCGTCACCACGATGGTGAACGCGATGTGGAGCTCGGTCAGCGCGGGCGCGCAGCACGCGTGCGCGATCCAGAACAACGGCGTGATCCGCTGCTGGGGCAACAACGAGCTCGGACAGCTCGGCGACAACTCGGTGGAGGACAAGCGCACGGTGTCGACGCAGCTCGCCGGCAACCTTCCCGCGTTCACCCAGGTCAGCGCGGGAACCGATCACACGTGCGCGATCGCCGTCGACGCGTCGCTCTGGTGTTGGGGCAACAACGCGCGCGGACAGCTGGGCATGGACACGGGCTTCTTCACGTTCATGCAGATACCGCGAAAGCACGACGGCATGTGGCTCGACGTCAGCGCGGGGCAGCAGTTCACGTGCGGGGTGCGCGTGGATGGCTCGCTGTGGTGCTGGGGGGCCAATGCGCGCGGCCAGCTCGGGGACGGTTCGCTCGTCGACCGCCGCCTGCCCGTGCAGCTGCCCGGCGCGGGATGGACGGCCGTGACCGTGGGCACCGACCACGCGTGCGCCGTGCGCGGGACCGACGTCGCATGCTGGGGCAACAACGACGACGGCGCGACGCTGACTGGCAACGCATGGACCGCGGAGCTGCACGAAATCGTGGAGCCCGAAGACTAGCTCCGTGATATGGCTCTCGCCCTATGGCGACGACGCGCACGATCACGCACTGGATGGACAATCAGCCGTACGAGAAGACGGCAGAGCGCTTCGGCGAGGTCTTCAACCCGGCGACCGGCGAGGTGCAAGCGTACGTGAGCCTCGCGACGCCTGCGGTGGTCGACGAAGCGGTCGAGTCGGCGTGGAAGGCGTCGCAGACGTGGCGCTCCATCTCGATCGCGAAGCGCACGAAGGTGATGTTCGCGTTCCGCCAGCTCGTCGACAAGCATCAGAACGAGATCGCGAAGCTGCTCACGCTCGAGCACGGCAAGGTCACCGCCGACGCGCTCGGCGAGGTGAACCGCGGCCTCGAGGTGATCGAGTTCGCGTGTGGCATCGCGGATCTGCAAAAGGGCGAGTACAGCGAGAACGTCTCGACGGAGGTCGACACCTTCTCCATCCGTCAGCCGCTCGGCGTGGTCGCCGGCATCACGCCGTTCAACTTCCCGGCGATGGTCCCGATGTGGATGTTCCCGCTCGCGATCGCGTGCGGCAACACGTTCGTGCTGAAGCCGAGCGAGCGCGATCCGTCGTGCGCCAACTTCCTCGCACAGCTGCTGGCCGACGCGGGCCTGCCGCCCGGCGTGTTCAACGTGGTGCACGGCGACAAGGTCGCGGTGGATCGCTTGCTCGAGCATCCCAAGGTCAGCGCGATCAGCTTCGTCGGCTCGACGCCGATCGCGAAGTACATCTACGAGACCGGCACCAAGCACGGCAAGCGCGTGCAGGCGCTCGGCGGCGCGAAGAACCACATGATCGTGCTGCCCGATGCGGACATGGAGCTCGCGGCCGACGCGGCGGTGTCCGCGGGCTACGGCTCGGCGGGCGAGCGCTGCATGGCGATCAGCGTCGTGTGCGCGGTGGGCAACGCGGCCGATCGCTTGATCCCGCTCATGCAGGAGCGCATCGCGAAGCTCAAGGTCGACGACGGCTTCCGCGCCGGCGCCGAGATGGGCCCGCTCATCAACAAGGCGCATCGCGACAAGGTCGCCGGCTACGTCGACGCGGGTGTCGCCGAGGGCGCGACGCTCGTCACCGACGGGCGCACGCTGCGCGTCGAGGGTCGCGAGAAGGGCTTCTTCCTCGGACCGAGCCTGTTCGACAACGTGAAGCCCGGCATGTCGATCTACAAGGACGAGATCTTCGGCCCGGTGCTCGGCGTCACGCGCCTCGCGACGTACGACGACGCGATCAAGATGATCAACGAGAACCCGTACGCGAACGGCGTCGCGATCTTCACGAACGACGGCGGCGCGGCGCGCAAGTTCCAGCACGAGGTGGAGGTCGGCATGGTCGGCATCAACGTGCCGATTCCCGTGCCCATGGCGTACTACTCGTTCGGCGGCTGGAAGGCATCGCTGTTCGGCGATCACCACATCTACGGTCGCGACGGCGTGCACTTCTACACGCGCACCAAGGCCATCACCTCGCGCTGGCCGGATCCGCGCCACCGCGGCGTGAACCTCGGCTTCCCGACGAACAACTAGTCGCGTCGTCGGTGGTCGATCTCGGAGAAGTAACGGTCGATCAGCTCACGGTCGGCTGGACGATCGCACAGCGGAGGCGCGGTCATCGGCACTCGACGGATGACCTCCTGACCGGTTGGTACGCCGCCGAGAAGATGCCGTGCGCGACGCGGCTGCTCGATCTCGGCGCGGGCATCGGCTCGGTGGGCCTGTTGGCGCTGTGGCGCGCGCCCGCCGAGGCGACGCTCGTGTCGATCGAAGCGCAAGAGATCAGCTTCGCGTTGCTCCAGCGCAACATCGCCGACAACCAGCTCGGCGCTCGCGTGCGCGTGATCCACGGCGATCTGCGCGACGTGCGGATCGACGACGCGCAGTTCGATCTGGTGACGGGGTCGCCGCCGTACTGGGACGTCTCCGAAGGTGTGGTGCCGGCGGACTCGCAGAAGGCGGCCGCGCGGTTCGAGCTGCGCGGCACCGTGGCGGACTACGCGAAGGCCGCGCGGCGATCTCTCGCGGCCGAGGGCCGCTTCGTGTTCTGCTTTCCGAGCGTGCAGCGCGAGCGTGCGGTCGCGTCGTGTCGCGATGCGCAGCTCGTGGTCGAGTCCGAGCGCGTCGTCATCCCGCGTCAGGATGCGCCGCCGCTGTTCACGCTGTTCTGTGCGCGCCGCGCGGAAGATGGCGGCGAGACCGGTCAGCTCGAGGCGCCGCACGTCGTGCGCGATGGCAGCGGCGATCCCACAGCGATGCACGCGGCTGCGCGCGCGACCTTTGGCTTCACTCAATCACGTCGATGAACGTGAACAAGCGCGAACATCCAGCGCATCAGCGCGAGCGCACCGCGCCCTGCATCATCACGTAATAGATGCCCCCCGAGAGACCAAAGCCGATGAACCACGACCAGTCATAGAGAAAGTTCATTGGCTCCCAGAAGGCGCCGCCGAGGGCGACCACGGTGCCGACGAGCGTGGCCACGACCGCGGCCACGTTCCAGCCGTTCTTGTAGCTGTAGGCGCCTTCGCGCACGTAGAGCGCGCGCAGGTCCAGGGTTCGCTTGCGGAGCACCCAGTAATCGACGATGAGCACGCCCGCGATCGATCCGAGCGAGCCCGAGTAACCGAGCAGCCAACCGATGTAGCGCGTGGGGTTCGCGTACAGCTCCCACGGGAACATCGCGATGCCGATGATGCCGGTGATGAGGCCACCGCGCTTGAAGTCGATCTTGCTCGGGAACGCGTTCGCGAAGTCGTTGGCCGGCGAGACGACATTGGCCGCGATGTTCACGGCGAGCGTCGCCACGACGACCGTGAACATGACGACGCCGACGACGAGGCGATTGTCGAACATGCCGCCGAGCTTGATCGGATCGTCGATCGCCTGGCCGTAGATGATGACGGTCGCGCTCGTGATCATGATGCCCATGCCGGCGAAGACGGTCATCGTGGACGGCAGCGCGACCACCTGCCCCACCATCTGCTCGCGCTGCGAACGGCCGTAGCGCGTGAAGTCCGGCATGTTGAGCGACAGCGTCGACCAGAAGCCGATCGTCGCCGTGAGCGAGGGAATGAACAGCCTGCCGAACGCGCCGTCCTTGCCGCCGCCGTGGATGATCGGGCCGAGGCCGCCGGCCTTCCAGATCGCCCAGCCGACGAGGATCGCGGTCATCACGAGGACGAACGGCGCGGCGAAGCGCTCGAGCTTGCGCACGAGCTCCATGCCTTTGTAGACGATCAGGATGTTGAGTCCCCAGAACAGCAGGAACGAGATCCACATCGTCGTCGCGTGGCCGTTGAACGCACCGAGCATCGTGGGCCAACCGGGATAGATCGACGCGAAGAACGCCTGCAGCGCCATGCCGCCGATCCACGCGTTGATGCCGAACCAGCCGCACGCGATCAGCGCGCGCATCAGCGCGGCGAGGTTACTGCCGCCGGTGCCGTACGCCGCGCGTGCGAACACGGGGAACGGGATGCCGTACTTGGTGCCCGGGTGCGAGTTCAAGAGGATCGGCGCGAGGACGATGATGTTGCCGAGGAGGATCGTGAGCAGGGCTTGCCACCACGACATGCCGTTCGCGATCAGCGCGGACGCCATCGTGTACGTCGGGATGCAGTGGGCCATGGAGATCCACAGCGCGGAGTAGTCCCACGTGGTCCACGTGCGCTTCGCGATCGGCACAGGCGCGAGGTCGGCGTTGTAGAGCGGGGATCTCTCGAGCTCCTTTACCTCTGCTTCGGGAAGCTCCTCTCGATCATCTCCAACCGTCGGCATGAGGCGACAAACCTAGTAGATTCCCGACGGTGAAGCGAGCATTCGTCACTGGCGGTTCCGGGTACGTGGGCAAGGAGCTGATCGCGGCGCTGGTCGCGCGTAGCATCGAGGTCCGCGCACTCGCACGCAGCGAGAACGCTGCGATCGCGGTGCGTGGCGCGGGTGCCGAACCGGTACGCGGCGACCTCGCGAACCACGCGGCGATGGCAGAGGGCATGGACGAATGCGACGTCGTGTTTCACGCCGCCGCCAACGTCAGCGAGAACGGCAAGCTCGCCGATCATCTGCGCGACACCGTCGATGGAACCAAGAACGCGCTGTCCGCCGCGCAGTCCGCGCAGGTGAAGAAGTTCGTCCACGTGGGGACCGAGGCGGTGCTCGCCGATGGCAAACCGATCGTGCGTGCCGACGAGACGGTTCCCTATCCGGACAAACCCGCAGGACCCTATCCGCTCGCGAAGGGCCTCGCCGAGCGCGCGGTGATCGCGGCCAACACGCTCGCGTTCGAGACCGTTTCGATCCGCCCGCGGTTCATCTGGGGCCGCAACGACACGAGCCTCTTGCCCAAGCTCGCCACCGCCGTGAAGCGCGGACGCTTCGGTTGGATCGGCGGCGGCCACTACCTCACGTCGACGTGCCACGTGGTGAACCTCGTCGAGGGTGCGCTGCTCGCTGCGGAGAAAGGCAAGGGCGGCGAGATCTACTTCCTCACCGATGGCGAGCCGGTCGACTTTCGCGAGTTCCTCACGACGTACCTCGCGACGCAGGGCGTGGACGCGAGCAAGGCACGAAACATTCCGCGCTGGATCGCCGCCACGACCGCTGCCCTCACGTCGTGGATGTACGAGCCGCTCGTATCGAAGACCGCGATCGCACTCGTCGGCGGCGAGGTCACGGTGGTCGACACCAAGGCGCGTACGGAGCTCGGCTACACGGGCGCGATGACGCGCGAGGCCGGGCTGGCCGAGATGAAGGTCGTCGCGAGCTAGGAACTTGTGGAGCGATCCTCGGCGTCTACCGGATGTAGGTGCGCGCGGAGAGGCAGATCGGTCGCAGGGCTCGAAAGGCTCGCCGGACGGCCGACTCTTTGTACGTGGCGACCTCTGCAAAACACTCCGTTCTGTTCGTGGACGACGAGCCCGCGATCCTGTCGGGCCTGAAGAACCTGTTCCGCCGCGATCGAGATCGGTGGGACATCGTCGTCGCACAGAGCGGCGAGCAGGCGCTGCAGGAGCTCGAGAAGCGACCGTTCACGGTGGTCGTATCCGACATGCGGATGCCCGGCGTCGATGGAGCCACGCTGCTGACGGCGATCAAGGAGAAGTCGCCATCGACGGTACGCATCATGTTGTCCGGTCAGGCCGACCGGGACTCGATCGTTCGCGCGCTGCCTGCGCTGCACCAGCTGTTGTCCAAGCCATGCGAAGCCGACGTGCTCCGCGGTGTGCTCGAGCGCAGCATGCATCTCGAGACGCTGCCGATCGATGAAGAGATCCGCGGTCAGATCGGGCGCCTCGCCACCGTGCCCTCGACGCGCGCCGTGTTCGATCAGATGAGCAACGCGCTCGCCGCGAACGCCTCGACCCACGAGATCGCCGACATCATCCGTCGCGATCCTGCGATGGCCGCCAAGGTCCTGCAGCTCGTGAACTCGGGCTACTTCGGCGCGGGACGCTCGACGTCCTCCATCGAAGGCGCCGTCCGCTACCTCGGCGTGGAGCGCTTGCGCCACCTCGTGCAGACCGCGTCGGTGTTCACGATGGCCGGCAACGATCCCTTCCACGCACAAGAGAAGCTGCGCGCCGCCGCCGTGCGCTGCGCCGAGCTGACCACACGCCTCCTCGGTGTCGACGCGAACCACGAGGCGTACGTCGCCGCGTTGCTCCACGACATCGGCTGCATCGTGCTCTGCTCCGGTGACACGGCGATCACCCTCGAGCGGTGCGCCGCCTCGGAGTCCATCACCGGCACCGCGACGCACGCCGAGATCGGTGCGTGCTTGCTCGGCATCTGGGGACTCCCCCGCCGCATCGTCGACGCGGTTCGCTCGCATCGCATGCTGATCAACGCGCCCGACGACGTGCACGAGATCGCCGCGGCGATCCACGTCGCCGACGCGTTCACGAACGAGCACTACGTCGCGACCGGAGAAGTGATCATCGATCACGAAGCTCTCGAGGCGATCGGTCTGGGAGAGAAGGTGACCTCGTGGATCGCGATCGCAAGCGCCCAGTAAGGCTCGATACCGACGACCGCGTCTTTCGCGTCGTCCAGTCGCGGATGTTTCGGCTCCAGGCGATCGGTGCCGCAACGATCTCGCTCCTCGTGGTCGCATCGACGTGGGGGGATTGGCCAACCTTCATTCTCGCGCTCGTCCTGCACGCGCTGCTGTTCCCGCTCAACTTGCTGATCGACCGGGTCCTGGTCGCGCGCGTGGGAAGCCGCGGCGAGGTGTATCGGGGGCTCATCAACCAGACGATCACCGGTCTCGGCTACATCTGGCTCGGCTGGCCGACGGCAGCGTGGATGTGGCTCCCGTTCACGGCGCTCAGCATCGACGAATCCGCCGGCAGGCGGGGCTCGTTTGTCGTCCTCATGGTGTGTGCGTCGGCGTCGACAACCGCACTCATCGCCGGCACGCCGTGGTTCATGCCGATCCTCGTGTCCGCGTTCACCATCATCTGCTGGGAGTTCACCCGCGCACGCGGCGAGATCATCCGCGAGATGCTCGTGGCCGCCGAGAGGCAG
>JAEYYV010000108.1 GCA_023428295.1 Pseudomonadota bacterium | reverse complement strand
TGCGACCGGGGGGGTCAGCGGGGCGGCGCGCGTCCGACGCGGATTCAACGCCGTTTGGGGCCGCAGATTGCGGCACCAAACCAGATAAATGAGTGTGAACTACCCGTGAGGGACCTCCCACTGTCGGTGCCGACGGGCGATGGTTCTAGGAATGCGGTGGCTGCTCGCGCTGATGACATGCGCGTTCGTGACGAACGTGCACGCCGACGAGATCACAGAGGAAGAGTCCGCCGTACAGATCCACGGCTTCATCAGTCAAGGCGCGCTGCTATCGAGCGACAACAACTACCTCGCATATAGCGAGCGCGGCAGTCTCGAGTTCACGGAAGCGGGTATCGCACTCACCAAGCAGCTCGACTCTCGATTGCGCGTTGGCTTCCAGCTCTTCGCGCGTGACCTCGGTCCGATGGGCAACTACTCCGCGAAGTTCGACTGGTTCAATCTCGACTATCGCTGGCGCGACTGGCTCGGAGTTCGAGCGGGCCGCACCAAGCTTCCATTCGGCCTCTACAACGACACCGTCGATGTCGACGCAGCGCACGCAGTCGTGATCCTGCCGCAGTCCGTGTACTCGATGACCAACCGCGACTTCCTCCTCGCGCAGACGGGCATCGAGCTCTACGGCTATCGCACGCTCGGTCGGGCCGGCGCGCTCGACTATCGCTTCTACTTCGGCACGTTCTACTTCACCGCGCCCGATACGCAGGCGCTGGAGGTCCTCGAGATCGAGGTCCCGTACCTCGCCGGCGGCCGCGTGATGTGGGAGACGCCTGCGCCCGGACTCCGCGTGGGTGCGAGCGTCCTCTCCGGTGAGATCACCGGCGAGTTCATCCAGTTCGGGCTCCCGACCTCGCTGGTGACCAACCAGGACCTGATCGTCGGATCGCTCGAGTACACCGCCGACGCCCTCGTGTTCTCCGCCGAGTACGGTCGGGCATATGCCGACAGCACGATCACCGTCGCCGGCGCGCCGATGCCCTCGAAGCTGCAGACACAAGCGTTCTACTTGATGGCGAGCTATCGGCTCGCGAACTGGCTGCAGCCGGCGACGTACTACTCGGTGCACTATCCTGCCGTCGAGAACCCTGGTGTCGGACGGGACGGTCGCCAGCACGACGCGGCGGTGACTTTGCGCTTCGACATCACCCCGAACTGGATCCTCAAGCTCGAGGGTCACAGCATGCGCGGAGCCGCGTCGGTCCAACCGTCGCTGAACGTGGGCGAGACGCTCGTGAATCGCTGGTACCTCGCGGCCGCCAAGACCACGGTGTACTTCTGATGCGCGCGCTCCTCCTTATCCTTGTCCTCGTGGTCGCCGTGTTCGTCGGTTGGGCGAACGCGATGGTCTCGTCGGAAGGCGTGCGCGTGATCGTGAATGCAAAGAACCCCGCGACGAAGCTCTCGAGGCAGTTCGTCGCCGACGCGTTTCTGAAGAAGCGCACGCGATGGAGTAACGAGTCCGCGATCCAGCCGGTCGACCTCGGGCAAAAACACGAGGTGCGCGCGAAGTTCTCGCGTGTGGTTCTCGGACGTGACGTCGGTGCAGTCCGCCGCTACTGGGCGCAGCTCGTGTTCTCCGGTCGTGGCGTGCCTCCGCCAGAGGTCGCTGACGAGGATGCGGTCGTCGCGTACGTCGCCAAGAATCCCGGCGCCGTCGGCTACGTGTCGACGAGCACCACGCTCACGGGTGTGAAAGCCGTGGCGATCGAATAAGTCATGCGCATCGCACTACGGCTCAAGCTCTTCGTCCTCGTCGCGATCTCGATCGGATCGCTCCTCGTGGTCGCCGTCGCGAGCTCGGTCTACGAGCAGCGCGTGATCGATCAGGTCGACAGCATTCGCGAGACGTACTTGCCCAAGATCCGCTTGCGACCACAGCTGCAGGCCGGGTTCGAGCAACTCGCGCGCACGCTGCAAAATGCCGTCGAGGCCAGCGACGCCGACCTGCTCGCGACTGCCGACACCGAGCACGCGAAGCTCTTGACCGACGTCTCGATCGCGACGGACGCGCTGACCAGCGGCCAGATCGCCGCGCTGCGCCTCGCTATCTCGGACTACTACGCGGCAGCGGCCGCCGTGTCGCGCCACTTGATCGCGGGTCCCAGCGACGACGCCGCGCTCGCGAAGGTGCAGGAGATGCAGACCAAGTACGCGCAGACGGCCGAGCTCGTCGACCAGGCGACGCTGTTCGACGACGCGAAGCTCACCAAAGCATTCGCCGACACGGTCGCTCATCAGGATCGCGCGCACACGATCCGCCTCGTCATCACGTCCTCGTGTCTCGTGTTGCTCCTCGGCTTCACGGCGTGGATCGGCCTCGGCCTCGCGCGACAGCTCTCGCGCCTCAAAGCTGGTCTCGAGCGGTTCGGTGGCAACGACTTCAACACTCCGATCGCGACGACGAGCAACGACGAGATCGGCGAGCTCGCGATGCAGGCCAACAACATGGCGGCGCAGCTCCAGCGCTTCGATGACGATCGCACGCGCACCGCCTGGCTCGACGCGGGCATCGCGGGATTGCACGACGAGCTCGCCGGCGCGCTCACGCCAGCACAGGTCGCGGATCGTGCCGTGACGTATCTCGCCCGTTATCTCGACGTGCCGATCGGCGCCCTCTACTTCGGCCCGCCCAGCGGTCCGTTCGACGTCCTCGGTGGCTTCGCCGTCGAGACGTCGCAGATCGCGCGCACGTTCCGGCTGGGCGAAGGCCTCATCGGGCAAGCCGCGACGCGCACCCAGCTGACGGTGGCCGATGCCGGCGAGAACACGCTCGAGCTGCGCTCTGGTCTCGTCGCGAGTAAGCCGCGCTCCCTCGCGATGATGCCGCTCGTTCACGCGGAGAAGGTCCGCGGTGTCCTCGAGCTCGCATCGCTGCGCGCGTTCAGCGAGCGCGAGCGCGACCTGCTCGACCGCGCGGGCCCCACGATCGCGATCACGCTCGAGGTCGCGCTCGTTCGTGCATCGACGGAGGCGTTGCTCGAGCAGACGCGCCATCAAGCAGCGGAGCTCGAGCGCGCGCGCGCGAACCTCGAGGCGAAGGCCGCCGAGCTCGCCCGCGCTAGCTCGTACAAGTCGCAGTTCCTCGCGAGCATGTCGCACGAGCTGCGCACGCCGCTCAACGCGATCATCGGCTTCTCCGAGCTCATGTACGACGGTGCGGTCCCGATGGAATCGTCGACGACGAAGGAGTTTCTCGGCGACATCTTGAACAGCGGTCGCCACCTGCTGCAGCTGATCAACGATGTCCTCGATCTGTCCAAGGTCGAGGCCGGCAAGCTCGAGCTCCACCCGGCGCCCGTACGGCTCGCCACGCTCGTCGCCGAAGTGCTCGCGGTGCTCAAGACCGCGACGGCCAAGCAGCACGTCACGATCGAGACGACCATCGCCCCCGAGGTCGACGCGCTCGTCCTCGATCCCGCGCGCCTCAAACAGGTCCTTTACAACTACCTCTCGAACGCCATCAAGTTCTCGCCACCTCGCAGCAAGGTGTTCGTGCGCGCATCGGCGGAGGGAGCCGACCACGTGCGGATCGAGGTGGAGGATCGTGGGCCGGGCATCAGCACGAGCGATCTCGCGCGACTGTTCGTCGATTTCCAGCAGCTCCCGAATGGATCCAAGAAGACTGGTGGGACCGGGCTTGGCCTCGCGCTCACCAAGCGCCTCGTCGAGGCACAAGGTGGCAGCGTCGGCGTGACCAGCACCGTCGACGTGGGCAGCACGTTCCACGTGGTGCTCCCGCGCGAGGTGCGAATGGATGCTCCGGCGCCGAAGCCACCCGTGCTCGTTCCGCGTCCCGGTGCGCCGACGATCCTGGTGATCGAAGACGATGCCGCGGATCGCCAGCACCTCGTCGACACGCTCGCGACCGCGGGCTTCGCGGTGGAAGCGGTGGGCACGGGTGCGGAGGCGCTCGCGCGGTGTCGCGAGCGGCGCTACGACGCGATCACGCTCGATCTGATTCTTCCGGATCTGCCGGGCCTCGAGGTCCTCGAGAAGATCCGCGAAGGCGACAACGAGTCGTCGCCGGTCATCGTGGTGACCGTGGTCGCCGAGGCGGGCGCAGTCGCCGGCTTCCCGGTTCACGATCTGCTGTCGAAGCCACTGTCCGAGACGGCACTCCTGCACTCGCTCCACCGCGCGAATGTCGTCCCGAACACCGACACGATCATCCTCGTGGTCGACGACGATCCGGCCTCGCTGAAGGTCATGGCCGCCACGCTCGCGCAGCTGGGCTTCGACGCGGTGTGCGAGCAGGACCCCATCCGCGGCTTGCGCATGGCCACCGAGGAACCGCCCGGCGCGATCGTCCTGGACCTCCTGATGCCCAACATGACCGGCTTCGAGTTCCTCGATCGATATCGCGCATCCCCGACAGCGCGACACGCACCGGTCATCGTGTGGACGAGCAAGGACCTCGATCGCGAGGAGCTCGCTCGTCTGCGCAGCTCTGCCCACGCCGTCGTATCCAAGGGTCACGATGGGAACAACCGCGTCGCACACGAGCTCTCTGCGCTGATCGAAGCGAGGAAGGAACGTGTCTGATGGCCGCCGAGCACATCCTCGTCGTCGACGACACCGAGATGAACCTGAAGCTGCTCACCGTGCTGCTCTCAGCGCGCGGCTATCAGGTGCAGAGTGCGACATCGGCGGAGGAGGCTGTCCCACTGCTGGGTGCGACCGACTTCGCGTGCCTGCTGCTCGACCTGAGCTTGCCGGGGATGGACGGCCTGACACTCGCGCGTCAGTTGCGTCGAGACTCCTCCTATGATGAGCTGGTGATCATTGCGGTCACGGCGAATGCAATGAAGGGCGACATGGAAGCGGCGTTGGCAGCAGGGTGTAACGCGTACGTCACCAAACCGATCGACACGCGTACGTTCCCCGCTCTCGTTGCAGAGGAGATCGCGAAGAAGAGAGCCTCATGACCTTCGACGGACAGCATCTCGAAGCAATTCGCGCCTACTGGTCCATCTTCTCCGCCAGCGCCGTCGAGGCGCTCCATGAAGTTGCCGTCCGTGCCGAGCGAATTCCGGGCGCGAGCGTTGTCACCTCCTACGTCACCGCCGCGCAGGAGTGCGCGTTCCTCGAGGCAGCCATCGCTCGCGGACAGTGGGAGCCGTATCTCGCCAATCTGCGCGACCGCGGAGCGAAGTTCGCCCAG
>JAEYYV010000429.1 GCA_023428295.1 Pseudomonadota bacterium | reverse complement strand
TGACCCGGCGCGCGCCGTTTGGTGGCGCGGCTGCACCTCCATTACGCGAATCTTATCCCAAAACAAACACGGCCGCCCGGAGGCGACCGTCGCTTGGCTCGTAGGAGCAGCGGCTCAGAAGTAGAGGAGCGCGCTCAAGCGAGCCCGCGTGTACTCCTCGCTCTCGTCGCTGCTGCTCGAGGGCGGTGCGATCGTGCGAGCGATGGTGCCGTCGAGCGGCTGTGGGTCGTCGCTCGACATCGTGTTGCGCGAGCCCGCGCGGAAGTCGACGGCGAGGTGGAACTTCGGGGTGATCGCGTAGCGGAGGCCGACGCCGATCTCTGCGAAGTTCTGGTTCGTCGTGAACTGACCCGCGACGTCTGCCTGCTGCACGCCGAGTCCGGCGAGGACGTAGGGAGCGAAGCGGTTGTGCGCGCCGAATTCATAGATGAGTGAGCCACCGAGGCGGCGATCGACGCGGAGGTCATTCGAGTACTCGGTCTTGCCGAGCTCGCCTTCGATCAAGAACCCGCCATTGCCGAGGCGGATGCGACCGAGCACACCGAGGTCGCTCGAGTCATCCGTGTCCTCGACGGCAACACCGCCCGCGAACAGACCGATGCCGAACTTGGGCAGCTCGGGGCGCGGCGCGACGACAACCGCCGCCGTCACCGGCGCAGGCGCGACCGGGTAGTACGTGGTGCCGTAGTACGACGGTACATACGACTCGGCGTAGTACGGGCGGTAGTAGCGATAGCGCGGGTAATACCCGCGGCCGACATAGATGCTGCCGCCGACCGACCACGTCGCGCGCGGGCGATGCCACACGCGCGCCGGGCGCGACCAGTGGGCCGAGAATCCGCCGCGGGCTTGAACACGAACGCCGCCATGAGCACGAGCGCCGCCGCCGCCACGCGACCAGCGTCCGGCCTCTGCTTCCTCGGTCTGAAGCATGGGGACGAGTGCGAGTGCGCCGGCAAGTACGAAGAGAGAACGGTTCACGGGGTGAGCCTTTCGGATGGTCGGTAGCAAGACGCGCGAGCGCGCCGGACGGTTTAGTCTGCAGCAAACTTGCCAGGTCAGCCACGTGCTGATCGTCGCCGACAGCGATGGGGAAACGAGCGCGATTCCCTCCGCTTACGGGTGTCCTGGAGATCGTTTTTCATCACGCGAATTCTGCAGGTGTAACCGCATTTTCACGACCGTTCCCACCGCGTTAGCAGGGTGTGGTGACACCGCGACAGCCGTGGTCGCCCTGTCCTACCGAGAATGTCTCGCAACTGCGCCAACCGACACGCATCCTTGACACTCGAGACGTGGGGTCCATAAAGTCTCCCCCGGAAACGGAGGTCCTTCCTTGAGTGACTCTAAGAAGCCCGGCGGTAGCCGTGACATCAGCGACCTGAAGGCCCGCCTCGGCCTGAAGAAGGGCGCAGCGGCTCCCACCACTGCCCAGACGACGCGAACCAATGGTGCGTCTGCTGGTGGTGTGGTGGCGCCTCCCGGCATGAATTTGCCAGCCCCTCCCGGCGTGGCGCCGCCTGCTCCCGCGCAGCCTGCGATTCCGGATGCGGCGCAGGATCCCTTCGCCGCCATGAACGCCATGGCCGCGGTCGGTACGGTGCAGCGCGCACCGGAGATCGTGATCGTGAACGACGGCAAGCCCGTCGAGAACGTCGGCTCGCAAAGCAAAGGCGCGTCGATCGCGAAGATCGCGATCCCCGCGGTGGTCGGCATCGCACTCGGTGTCGCGATCGGAAAGATCGGCGCGACCAACGGCGCGTACAACACGGGCCTCTCGGACGTGAAGCAGATCCTCGGCGACAGGAACACGCAGTCGAGCGTCGCGCACTTGAAGCAACAGCTCTCGCAGCTCGACAGCAAGCTCGACGAGTGGAAGACGCGAAACAACTTCCGCGTCGACGGCTCGTTCGACAAAGAGCTCGAGGCGTTCGCCAAAGCGCTCGACGTGAAGACCGAGGTCTTCAAGGCCAAGACCAACACGCTCGATCCCAACACCACGGCCAAGCTCGTGCAGTTCTACGGTGGCGTCGCCGAAGTGAAGGCGATGATCGATCTCCACCTGAAGAGCGCGAAGAGCGACGAGCAAGCGTTCCGTCGCGCCAAAGAGGGCGGCGACGCCGCCACGATCAAGGAAGGCGACAACGCGTACCTGAACAACCAGTTTCGCTACGCGATGGTGATGTCCGCACCGTCGGAGGGCGATGGGGCCGACTTCGGCGCCAAGCTCGTCGAGCTCGGCCCGCCGTACTGCGCCGGCAAGATCGCGCCGAGCGGCAAGTGCGCGGACGGCAGCCCGCCGTCGAGCTACACCTATCGCGCGGAGCCAGGTGCCACGTGGACCGAGGGCAAGCTCGCGGCGAGCGGCGCCGACGCCGTGCCCGCGAAGCAGATCGTGATGCTCCTCCCGGGTGGCGTTCGCGACTCGCTCGTGAAGAGCGCCGACGGCGTCGCGTCCGAGGTCTACTACCAGCGCCGCCTGCGCACGATCTTCGAGCGCATCCACGGCCAAGGCGATAAGAACAACGGCCTGCTCAACGACGGCAACAAGCTCGAGACGCTGCTGCAGACCGAAGCTGGTAAGGGCACGAAGTTCAGCTTCTTCATGTAGCCCCTGCCCTCGCCTAGCGAGGGAGCACGACCGAAACGGCCGCCTGCGAGGGCGGCCTTTTCATTGGCGTGCGATCGACTTCCGCGCTCTTTCGACGGACATCGTCGAATCACAACCAAACGGCCAGCGGAACGCACCGACCAACTCGGATGCGCCGCGGAGGCGATCGCTCGCAGCGGGTGTTGCCGTCGACGATCTCCCGTCGACGACAAGGTCAACGCTACTTCTGCGCTTTGATGACGGCGTCGACCGCGTTGCTGTTCTGCTTCACGTCCGGCTTGTCCTTGTTCTCCGGATCGATGACCGCCTTGATCGTCGACGACGTCTCGCGCTTCGGCGGCGCCTTTGCCTCGCGGAGCGCGACGAGATCCTTCTTCACCGACGGATCCTCGAGCACGAGGCCGATCGCGTCGTACGTGCGGAGCTTGTCGAGTGCGCGAACCTCGAGCTTGGGCATGGTCCACGTGATGACGCCCGGATCCACGTCACCCGCACCGAACTGCGCGTTCATGACCTGCTGGAACGTATCGAAGTTCTTCTTGTCCTCGGGGAGGATCGACACGTCGAGCGAGATGAACATCTTCCAGAGCTTGCCCTGGTAGAAGAAGAAGAAGCGGCGGTTGTTCTTGCCCGCCTCGTTCTCCCAACGCTCCATCATCGACTCGTCGGTGCCGTGGGCGAACTCGCCCTCGACGATCGAGACGTCCCACGGCGACTCCTTCTTGTCCTCGAAGGTGACGTACGTGGACTTCACGCGCGCGAGCTCGGTCTTCTTCTCCTTGCGGATGCGATCTTGCTGCGCGACGTCCGTGGTGGCCTTGAGCTTCTCGTCGTAACGCTCGGCGACCTGCTTCTCCAGCACGGCCAGGACCTCGTCCTTGGACATGCCGAACGTGAAGCCGCCCATCTTCTCTTCGAGCTTCTTCTGGTTGGCGGCCGAGGGCGGCGGCGCCTTCTTCTTGGGCGGCGCGGCCTTTTCCTTCTTGGCCGGTGCCTTCTTGGCAGCGGGCTTCTTCTCACCGGCGAACGCCGTGCCGACGAGGCTGACGCCCAACAAACCTACGAAAGCAGCGCGAATGATTCGAGACATGGGTCCTCCGTGGAGCGAGCGCATCCTACCCAGGCGAGCATGATCGCCACAAGGAAGACGTGCAAACGCTCCGTGTATTCAGCGTCGATTCGGCGCCGAACTCGGGAGGCTACCGATGTCAGTTGGACGGGTTCAGGGGAGCTCGGTCCGCCGACGCCGACTTCGACGCGTTGGTGAGCGCGTCCGGCGTGACCTCGACGTCGAGCTCGCTGCCCGAGATCGAGCCGTGGCAGCCGCCGCAGACCGCATCGAACAGCGACTCCGACACGCCCATCGAGATCGTCTCGCCGGGGCCGAGCTGGTGCTCTTCGCCCATCGTCACGATCGGTTGGCGACTGCTGTCTTGCAGCTCGAACACGAGACCGGTTCGCGCTGGCAAGCGGACCTTTGTCGAGCCGTCGTCTGCGAGCGGAACGCGCCCCAACAGCTCGCGCTGCTGATAGATGCCGTTCGTGTTGGCCGTGCAGCTCGCGCTGCACATGCCCTCGCTGTACACCGCGAGGTAGCGCGCGTCGCGGAACTCGTCGACCGGACGACCGCGGCGCAGGTTCGCGGTGAGCAGCGTGAACACCATCGGCGCATCGGGCATGTGCACGACCGCGCTCGCGGGATCACCCTCGGCCTTGCCGCCGAACACGAGCTGGCGGCGATTGTCGTAGAGGTGACGCGCTGGATACTTGTAGACCAGCTGCGCGTCGACGCGGATCGCGTTCGTGCCGAACAGCGGCTCGGTCGATCCATCGCGCGGGTTGAACATGATGATGTCGAACTGCCCCGACGTGGGGCTCGTGGCGCGCGAGACCATGATGCGTCCGTCGGGCAGCGAGACCGGACCGCGATAGACCTCGGCCCGATCCAGCACGCGCACCGACGGCAGATATCCCGCGTCCGTGCGATCCGCTTCGAACGGCCCGATGCTGCGATTGAACAGCGCGAGCGCGCCCGCGCCACCCATCGTCGTCGGCGCGCCGCTATCGGCGAGGTTGGACAGGATGATGAGGAAGTTGCCGTCGCTGCCTTCGCGAATGTCGGTGACCGACGAGTAGCCGATCGAAGGACGCGTCGAGCTCATGTCGCCCGGCTCCGCGTAGAGCGAGTCTTTGCGTTGGCCGAGTAGCGGGTGGTAGTCCGTCAGGTCCCAATTGATGCGGCGGCCGGCGAGCTGATAGAAGCCATCGCTCGCCTTCTCCGTGGTCATCGTCATGCGGCCTTCGCGCATGAACTGCGGGCTGATCTCCGAGTTCGACAGCACCGTCACCTGCTCCGGCTCTCCGCTCGCCGCGAAGCCGTTGACCG
The DNA here is from genome assembly GCA_023428295.1 of Pseudomonadota bacterium. GTDB lineage: Bacteria > Myxococcota_A > Polyangia > Haliangiales > Haliangiaceae > JABFXX01. Next base: position 10,045 of record JAEYYV010000429.1, on the reverse strand, counting down.
GCACGCGCCAGATGTCCGACTGCGGCAACATGCGCTTGCGCGAGCGGCTCGCGCCGTTCTTGCCGCGCGTCGACGCGAACACGATGTAGCGCCCGTCCGGTGACCACGCGGGATCGAAGTTGTGCACCGCGATGCCGTTCGACATCGGCGCCGCTGGAGTGATGCGCGTGCAGTTGTTGCCGTCGACATCGACGACGTAGATGCCGAGCGGATCGGAGCCCGACGCCCGCGCCGCGAACGCGATGCGATTGCCGTCGTTGGCGACGTCGGGCGCTTGTACGTCCGGGCTCCCGCCGAGGCCGCAGCCACCGAGGAGCGACGTGCCCGCGTTCGCGGTTCCGAGACCACCGCTCGCGTCGTACGTGGCGTCCGAGATGCGCAGGTCCGCGCCGCCTTGGAACGTGTCGAACTCGAGGCGTCCTGCCGTGGCGGGCTGGGTCCGCTGCACGTAGACCACCTGCGCCGTCTGCCCTGCCGCGATGTTCGAGACCTCGTTGCCGAGCGCTGCGCGTTCGAGGCGGATCCACTCCTGGATCGTGCAGAACGCCGTGGGAGGCGGCATCGAGCTCGGGTTGTACGTCGCGGGGCACGACGCAGGCTCTGCCGCCGATGCCGAGCCCGGCGTCTCGAGCACCGGTCCACCACGGTGCGCGATGCCACCGACCGGGTCGTTCGTCGCGAGATCGGTGCGTTGATCGAACTCGAGGATCGTCTTGGCGACCGCGCGACCGCGCCGCGCGTCGGGGAACTCGAGCGCCATGAACTCGTTGCGCAGCAACTCGTAGTTCTTTTGCAGCGCGACCGACGAGAAGAAGCCGATCGAGCCCGAGCGCATCTTGAAGTCGTTACCGGCCTGGGGACTGTGACACGCTTGGAACGCGCATCCACGCGAGAGCAACACCGGCTGCACGTTGTCCTCGAAGAATTGCTTCACCGCGCTGCCATTCGCGAACGGCAGCTTGCCCACGCTCGCCGACCACGCCTTGATGCGAACGTAGTCGCCGTCGTCGATGCCGTCGAACTGATCGCCACCCGTGTGGCCACGACCACCTGCCGCGACAGCGAGCGGAACGCGCAACAGCTGCGAATCGTCGACCGGATCGTTCACGAACGACCACGCCTGCGAGAAGTTGAACGCCAGCTGCTCCGGCGACGAGCCGCACGTGATGTAGAAGTCCGACTGCGGCGCGCCGTGACAGCTTCCTGCCGCGCAGCCGTGATCCGTGAGGATCGGCTGGATCTCGCGCTTGAATGCTTCGAACTCGTTCGGCTTCATCGCCGTGAACGTGTCGGTGAAGCCCGCCGGCAACGCCTCGCTGCACGTACCCGCGCCTTCTTGCGGCGGCGTCGGCGGCTTGAGGCCGTTCTCCGTGGCACCGTTCTCGAGCCACGTCTGCAGCGTGAAGTACGCGTCGGATCCCGTGTCGAGGATCGCGCCACCCGCGTGCTGCACGTCGATGTCGAGGAAGCGCGGCGTCGGCGGCGTCATCCCCGGAACGTTGCCGTAGTGAAACTTCAGCTTGCCGGGACCGACGGCTTTGATCAGCAACAGCGGATACGGATACGCGCCGAACGGCGTGAGCGCATCGCGACGCTTTTGGATGTTCTCGAAGCTCGTGACGTCGAGGTTGCCCGCCGCGAAGTTGAACGGATCGCCGACGTTGGTGCTGTGACAACCGGACGTGTTGCCGACGCACTTCTGCTCGAGGATCGGAAGGATGTTGCGTTCGAAATACGTACGTCCTGGTGGTGGATCACTGCACGCACTCGTCGCGCATAGACCTGCCACCAGGAGGGTCGCCCAGCGCATCTCCATGAGAAGCAGTTTACGCCGTTTTCTCGACGGGAAAACGAAAAGAGGCCGCATCTTTCGATGCGACCTCTTCCCCGTGATCTGGCGGTGGTGATCGGCGCTACGTGCGCCGACCGAACAACTCTTACCGCAGCGACGCGAGCGACGCCTTCGCGACGCCGCTGACGATGCTGCTCGTGTCGTTCGACGCCTTCTCGAGCGCCGCGCGCGAGCTCGCGCTACCGATGCGGCCGAGCGCCCACGCCGCATTGCGACGAGCCACGGGGTCCGCATCGTTCATCACGATGTTCTCGAGCGCACCGACAGCAGCAGCTGCGCGCATACCACCGGCAACCGTCGCGGCTTCCGCGCGAACGTTCGCCGCGGGATCCGCGAGCATGCCGACGATCGGCGTCGCGTCCTTCTGTCCACGGATGTCGCGATACGCGTTGACCGCTGCCGCGCGAACATCCGCGTTGCCGTCGGTCATCGCCGTGATCAGGACCGGGTTACCGCTGCGGTGGCCCATGTACTTCACGGCGCGCACCATCGCGAGCTTTCCTTCGGCGCCGACGTCGCGCTTGATCGCGTCCCGCAGCGCGGGTAGCGACGTGAACGTCATCGTGCGACCGAGGAAGTCGGCGGCGTTGCGAACAGCGACCGTGTTGCCGCTCTTCAGATCCTCGAGGAAGCCGGGGACCATCATGTCCTTGAGCGCCGGACGCTTTGCGAACCACCACGCGGCGACTTCGCGCACCGCAAAGCGATCGTCCTCGAGCAGGTTGGTGACGATGGGCACGCAGTCCGGGCACATGATGCTCTCGGCGCGCTCGATCTCCGCCGTGATGGCGTCGACCGACCTGGAGTTTACTGCGTCGCGAATGCGATCCGCGTTTCCGCCCTTGCCCGCGATCGCTGGCGATGCAGCGAGGAGGACGAAAGCGACCGCGGCGAGCTTGGTACCGATGTTCTTCATGGAAGATTCTCCTGAGTTGTCCGCGGTGGTGGGTTAGTACTCGTTCAGACCGGGGTTGTTCTCGCGGCTGAAGAAGCTCACGCCGTTATCCGCTGCGAGGATGACCGCGTAGAACTCGTCGGCCGTGAGGTCCGTGCCCCTGCCGTTCATGTGCGGCGTCGTCGAGAACGCACGCTCGCTGCTCGGCGTCGGGAACTGACGCGTCGGGTTCAGGAGCTTCACCATCTCCGAGTTACGCGCGTCCTCCGGCAGGAGGTACTGCTTGACCGTACCGGCGGTGACCATGAAGCCACCCTCTTCGATCGCTTCCATGTCCGGGCCCGCGACCGACAGGTAGCTGCGCGTGAAGTGCGAGTCGCCCCCGAGCTCCACCCACTCGGCCGGCAGTGCGTCGCCGCGAAGGTCGAACGTCCACGTCAGCGTCGTCGTACCGTCGGTGATCGTGTAGCTCGGGTTCGCCGCGCCCGGCGTACCGTTGTGGCAGCTGACGCACTTCGCATCGAACATCGGCTGCAGCGCGCGGTCCCACGCGACGCCGACGATGTTGTCGCGCGAGAAGTCCATCGACATGCGGTCCTCGCGCGGCGCCGTGGTCTTCACGAACATCGTCGGGCCCGCGGCGATCGCGTCGGTCAGACCCGGATCGATCGTCGTGGTCGCGGTGCGGTTCTCGTGGCAGCCACCGCAGAAGCGGTTCTCACCCGGGCGCCCCGAGAACCACACGGGCTCGGAGCCGACCGACATACCGAAGTTGTCGATCGCCTGCACGCGGAGCGGAACGTTCGCAGGAACGTAGGCGGCCCACGATGCGTCGGCGCGAACCCGCGCCACACCGAGCGTCGCCATACCCTCGAACATCGTCGAGCCGAACATCTCGGGGAAGCCTTCTTCCGACGAGAAGCCTTCCGACACGCGGACGCCGTAGATGCTGTTCGGCTGGAACTGGAACACCGTCGTGTCGTAGACGTTCATCGAGCCGATGATCGTCTGGCCAACGCCAGTCATGTTCTCGTCGAGCGACGAGGCCACGACGGGCGGAGCCGAGCGCGTTTGCAGCGCGCGCGGGAACACGTCCCACATCTCGGGATCGTCGAGGATCGGGCGGCGCGTCTGGCGCTCGCTGTCATAGAGGTACACGCCGAAGTTGGCCGCGAGGTTCGCTTGGCCGAGCACGCCCGACTCGACCGGGCCATCCGCCCACGACACGAGGAGGTCCGGCTTGTCCTTGGCGTTGAGCGGGAACGCGTCGTAGTAGCGACCGATGGTCTCTGCCGACGGTGTGTTGTCGTGCGGAACGTCCGGCGTGAGATCGCGATACGTCGCGTTCGCTTCGGACTTGTTGTTGTTCGCCGACACGTTCCCCTTGCTGTCCTTCGTCACGTCGCCGAGGCGAACGTCGATGAGGGCACCTGCTTGGATCGTGCGGTTACGCGCCGTCGCGATCGCGACGAAGCGGCCCGGGCTGATCTCGCGCGCCTTGAGCGTCGAGTTCGACGCGCCGGTGCCTTCCTTGCCGAAGGCCTCGCGGAGCTGCGTCATGTCCTGGTTCATGAACACCAGGTGGCCGGCGTTCATCGGGCCGAGGTGGTCCCACTGCGTCAGCATCACGTGGCCGTCGCTCATGAGCGTCGGGAACGTGCGGTGCGAGAGGTTGCGCGGGCCGAGCTCTTCGCCCGTTCCGTCGATGTTGATGCGGCCGATCTGGAGCGTCACACCACGCTCGTACTCGTCACGGTGCTGCGGAGCACCTTCCTCGACGACCGCGCTCGAGGTGAACATGATCTTGTCGCCCGGCAGGAAGATCGGCGACACGTAGTCGCGGCCGGGGTCGGTCGCGAGCTGACGAACCTTGCCATCCTCGAGGTTGAGGATGAACAGGCCGTACGCCTGGTTCGCCGCGAGCTTGCCGCTGAACACGATCTGGCGCGCATCGAACGAGATGTCGTAGCCAGAGATGTCGATGTTCGCGTACTCGGGGCCCGCTTGGTCGCAGCAGATCGTCGTCTGCTCACCATCCGCCGTGGGCGGCGACAGCTGAACGAGCCGCGCGTTCTTGCCCGACGGGGTCTTCGGAACGTACGAGGTGTACTGGAAGATATCGCCCATGTCGTTGCGCGCGGGGCGCTGCAAGACGATGAGCGTGTCGACGCCGTCTCCGATCGTAACCGGGTCGTCCCCGCAGCCGACACCACCGGCCGCCGATACCAGCGCGGTGCCAAGTGCGAGGGTTTTCAATGAGCTCTTCACAGCATCCTCCTAATGACGAGTGGCTTGCCCTAGTACAAGGAGCGGGCCACGTGTAACTCGCGAGAATCTCAGCACCTCGTTCGAGGTGCTCGCAGGGCTTCAGCCCCCTACCGGTTCGAGGGTGTGGCTCATGACCCCCAAGTGGAGATCACGTGTGCCTACACGGCCTTAGATCGACTCAGAGGAGCGACTTCAGCTCTGCGAGGAGCTGGAGCGCTTCGAGCGGCGTGGTCTTGTCGATGTTGATCGAACCGAGCTTGGCGAGTGCGGGCGACGCGATCGTGGTGGCGGGCAACAGCGAGAGCTGCGTGGAGCTGCCGAGCGCGGAGCCGCCTTCGAGCTGGCTCATGATCTGACGCGAGCGTGCAATGACGTTCTTGGGCAAGCCCGCGAGCCGCGCGACGTCGATGCCGTAGCTCTTGTTGGCGCCACCGGGTACGACGCGGCGCAGGAACACGATCTCGCCTTTGTGCTCGCGCACCGCGACCGACACATTGCGCACGTGCGGCCGGCTGTCCGCGAGCGCGACGAGCTCGTGATAGTGCGTGGCGAACAATGTGCGTGCGCGGATCTTGTCGTGCAGATGCTCGGCGACGGCCCACGCGATCGACACGCCGTCGAACGTGGAGGTTCCGCGGCCGACCTCGTCGAGGATCACCAATGACCGCTCGGTCGCCTTGGCGAGGATCTGCGCCGTCTCGCGCATCTCGACCATGAACGTCGAGTCGCCGCGCGAGAGGTTGTCCGCTGCGCCGACACGCGTGAACACGCGATCGCAGATGCCGATCGTCGCCGACTTCGCCGGCACGAAGCTGCCGATCTGCGCGAGCAACACGATCTGCGCGACCTGCCGCATGTACGTGGACTTGCCCGCCATGTTGGGGCCCGTGATCAGCACGAGCTGCTCGCTGTGAATGTCGAGCTTCGCGTCGTTGGGCACGAACGTGCTCGGCGGCAGCATGCGCTCGATCACCGGGTGCCTACCATCGACGATCTCGATCACGCTGCTCTCGTCGACCGTGGGCCGCACGTAGTTGCGATGCGCCGCCACGCTCGCGAGGGCGCTGCATGCATCGAGCACCGCGAGCGCCGCCCCCGCCGCGCTGATCTCCTTGGCCACCGCCGCGACCGCCGCGACCTCGAGCTTGAACAGCTCGGCCTCCCGCGCGACGAGCGTCTCCTCGGCGGTGAGCACCTTCTTCTCGAGCTCGGCGAGCTCGGGTGTCACGTACCGCTCTCCCGTGGCGATGGTCTGCTTGCGGATGTAGCGCGCCGGCACCTTGGCCAGGTGCGTCTTCGTGATCTCGATGTAGTAACCGAACACGCGGTTGTAGCGGACCTTCAGCGTCGCGATGCCGCTCTCTTTTTGCTCGCGCTCCTCGATGGCGAGGATCTCGTCCTTGCCGCCATCGGCCAGCCGCCGGCACTCGTCGACCTGCACGTCGTACCCGCTGCGAATCACGCCCCCGTGCTTGGGATCCAAGAGCGGCGGCGGCTCGTCGACCAGCGCCTTCGCGAGGCGATCGCAGAGCGTGGGCAGCGCCTCGTGCGCGCACGCACCGAGCCCCTGCACCGTCCGATTCTTTGCCGTCCCCGGGTCCACGAGCTCGGGGATCGGGGACATCTTCGAGCGACCACTCGCGACGAGCTTCACCAGCTCGGGCAACTTGGTCAGCGCGTCGCGCAGCCTGCCAAGGTCACGCGGCGTGGCGACACCGAGCGTTGCCTTGCCAGCGAGCCGCTCGAGATCCGCGATCTGCGCGAGCTGCGTGCGAATCTGCTCCGCCAACGCGGGCCGTTCGACGAGCCACTCGACCGCGTCCTGCCGCCGGCGAATCTGCGCGATATCGATCAGCGGATACAGGAGCCACCGCCGCAGCAATCGCCCGCCCGGCGCGGTGACCGTCTCGTCGATCACCTCGAGCAGCGAGCCCTGCTTGTGCTTGCCGATCAGGGTCTCGACGAGCTCGAGGTTCGCGATCGCCGTCTCGTCGAGTACGACCGAGTCCTCGGGCCAATAGATGCGCAGCGAGGTGATGGGCAGCGTGCCCGTGGGCTGCGTGGCGCGCGCATAGCCGACGACGGCCGCCGTCGCGCGCATCACGAGGTCACGATCGATGATGCCCTTGCGGCCCGTGGGCTCCACGACCACGATCGATCCGAGCTCCGTGCGTGCCGCGGTCTCGGTGGGAACCGGCGCTGGGTTCCACGCGACCTTGTATCGCTCGCGCCACTGCGCCACGACCTGCGCTCGCACGCTGTCCCCGAGCAGCTCGGGCGCCACGAGCACCTCGCGCGGCGCGACGCGTGCCAGCTCGTCCACCACCGCGGTCGGCGAGAGCTGCGTGGCCGCGAGCTCGCCCGTGGTGGCGTCCAGATACGCGAGCGCGACGACCTCCTTCGACGGCACGAGCGCGCACACGTACCGTGCGCACTTGGGCTCGAGCACCTCGTCGTCCAGCACGATTCCCGGCGTGACCACGCGAACGACCTCGCGCTTCACGAGCCCCTTGGCCAGCTTGGGATCCTCGACCTGCTCCGCGATGACGACCTTGCGTCCGAGCTCGGTGAGCTTGGCGATGTATCCCCTGCCCGCGTGCCATGGAACCCCGCACATCGGGACCGCGTCTTCTTTGCCCTTGTCCCGCGAGGTCAACGTCAGGTCGAGCAAGCGCGACGCGACAACCGCGTCCTCGAAGAACATCTCGTAGAAGTCGCCGCAGCGAAACATCACGAGGGCGTCTGGATACCCGTCCTTGATGTCGAGGTACTGCCGCATCAGCGGCGTTTCGGCAGGACTCCGACCCATACGCTTGAAGCCGTATCACGACGGTCCGACACCCGCGCCCTCCGTCGACGACCCGGGATCTCCTCTCGGTTCACGTGGAGTGGGCCCCCGTCGCGCGTCGTCCTCGATCGATCACAATCCGCGTTGTGAGACGATCCGCGTGACCGCGATCCGTGTGCTCGTCGCGAAGCCAACGCCGACCGATATCGAGTGCTCGACAAGCCGCGCAGCGTCGACCTGATCGCGTGGCGCAGCGCGTCCCGGTGCCGCGAGGCGCTTGATATCAAGTGCTCGACCAGCCGCGCAGGACGCACTGGTACAGCGCGTCCCGCGAAGCCACGCCGACCGATTCGTGCCGGTGCTCGACAAGCCGCGCGGGACCTGAGCGCACTGGCACAGCGCGTCCCGCGAAGCCACGCCGATCGATTCGTGCCGGTGCTCGACAAGCCGCGCGGGACCTGAGCGCATCCCGCGAAGCCACGCCGACCGATATCGGGTGCTCGACAAGCCGCGCGGAACTTGCGCGCTGGCGGCAGCACGTCCCGCCGTGCAGCCAACGCCGACCGAATCGTGCCGGTGCTCGACAATCCGCGCGGAACGTCGATCTGCGCGCTTGCGCAGCGCGTCCCGGCGCCGCGAAGCCAACGCTGCCCGTTATCGTGTGCTCGACAAGCCGCGCGGAACTTGCGCGCTGGCGGCAGCACGTCCCGCCGCCGTGAAGCCAACGCCGACCGAATCGTGCCGGTGCTCGACAAGCCGCGGAACTTGCGCGCTGGCGGCAGCACGTCCGGCCGCCGTGAAGCCAACGCCGACCGAATCGTGCCGGTGCTCGACAATCCGCGGAACTTGCGCGCTGGCGGCAGCACGTCCCACCGCCGTGAAGCTAACGCCGACCGAATCGTGCCGGTGCTCGACAAGCCGCGCGCAACGTCAACCTGCGCGCTTGCGCAGCGCGTCCCGCCGCATCGCGCCTTCGACGAGCCGCCTTCCGGCTTGCTTGCTCGCCACCCGATCGTGCTGACCATGGAAGCTCAGCAGTCGCCCGCCCTCGGCTGTCCGAATACCGGACAGCGCCCAGCATCCAACGTTGTCTAATATATCGGAGAAATCATTCTTTGTTCAGATCGCGTCGATTCCACTTGACAGCGTTGCAGCGCGCAGATGAGGTGACCTCGCGCACCGCACCATTTCTTTCACGTAGGCTGCGTGTGCTCGCGCGTGCGCGCGTTCTAGGCGCGCGCTGGCTTCGCGCGACGCGCGGGCTCGAATCGTCGACGAGAACGCACGCCAGAGCGCCGAAAAAGTGCGTGGTATCGGTGGTTCATCATGCTGGATGGTTCGACCTCGGTGGTGGATTCCTCGTCGATGGTGGCGGATGCGCACTCGATGGATGCGCGTTCGGTGGCGGATGCGCGTTCGGTGGCGGATGCGCGTTCGACGACCGCGAACACTCGGCGCGACGCGCTGCACGCTCGCTTCCTGCGCCGCAAGCGCGAGCAGTCCGCGTGGGATGCCGAGGAAGCTCGCGATCTGCGGGTGGCGGAGTTGCTGCAGCTGTGGACGCACTTCGGCTGCGTGACGCTCGTCGAGTACCTCGAGCTGTACTGCGGTATCGAGCCGCGCACCGCACTCGAGCGCATCCGCGTGTCCATGGCCCTCGGCGAGTTGCCGATGCTCGAAGCCGAGCTCGAGTCAGGCGACCTCCAGTTCTCGCACATCAAAGAGCTCACGCGGATCGTGGTCCCGGATACCGAGGAGGCATGGCTTCACCACACGCGCGGCATGAGCTACCGCGAAGTGCAGCGCGCGATCGCCGGGCACGCGCGTGGCGACCTGCCGACCGACCCGACGCAGCCCGACGAGCGACGACGCTTCGTGGGCTATCACGTCAAGCCATCCAGCGCCGCGCGCTTGCGAGCGATCGAGCGAGCGCTCGAGGCTGAACGCGGCGACCGCTTCGTCGACGACGATGATCGATTGAACGCGATCTGCGATCGCGTCGAGCTGACGCTTGGTGCAAGCGCTGACGCCGAGGCCACCGCGAACTCCGATACCACCAGTGCGACCAAGAACGGCGCGAACACGAACAGCGCCAACGCCGGCAAGAACGGCGCCGGCAAGAACGGCGCGGACAAGAACGGCGCGGACAAGAACGGCGCGAACAAGAACGGCGCGAACAAGAATGGCGCGAACAAGAACGGCGCGAACAAGAACGGCGCGGACAAGAACGGCGCGAACAAGA
>JAEYYV010000212.1 GCA_023428295.1 Pseudomonadota bacterium | reverse complement strand
GCCCGAGAGTGCCGCGCTGACGCGCAGTGCCGCGGAGCAACGCCTCCGTGCGCTGGTCGCGGAAGGTCGCGCCATCCACGAGCTCGACATCGTTCCCGACTACGAGCGAGCGAGCTAACACATGGCGGAGCCAATCGCGCAGTACACGTTTCTACCGTGGGTCAGGCAGGGACTTGCCGGCGAGATCCCCACCGATGACGACCTCGGCGCGCAGACCACGCCGCTACCGCTCGCGCACGTGGAGCTCCAGGTGAGCGTCACGCTCGAATACGATCCGGTCGGCGGTGCGGCCGCCGCGCTCGCGCCGCCGATCGAGCGCGCGGTCGGGCTGATCGGGCCCGGCGACATCCTCGGCCTCCAGCCGGCCGCGCTCCTGCGATGCCATCCCGCAGATCAATCGGTCGGCGTCGACGCGAGCAAGCTCGCGTACGTCGAGTTCTACGACGAGGATCTGCCCTGGCGGTACACGCCCGCGCGCGCCGATGCCGAGGGCCGCCTCCGTCCATGGATCGCGCTGTGGGTGCTCACGGAAGACGAGTTCACCGTGTTGCCGGAGCAAGCCAGTCTGCCGCCCGCGATCCATCTCGATCCAGCGAGGGCGGCGGCCGCGCTGCCACCGTCCCGAGAGAGCTGGGCCTGGGCCCACGTCCAGATCGGGCGTGAGATCGGCAATGCCGAGGTCGACGCCGCGATCCGCCAGAGCCCCGATCACTGCGTGTCCCGGCTCGTCTGTCCGCGGCGGCTGCGCGTCGACACCCGGTATCACGCGTTCATCGTGCCTGCCTTCGAGACCGGCCGACTCGCCGGCCTCGGTGTGGATCCGGCGGCGGTCCCGGCGCAAGCGCCATCGTGGACGAGCGACGGCACACCCGCGACCGCAACACGTCCGTTCGATGTCCCGTACTACGCACGCTGGACGTTCGCGACCGGCCAGGCAGGTGACTTCGAGTCGCTGGTGCGCGCGCTGCAACCGGGGCCTGTCGGTGATCGCTTCGGCAAGCGCGCGCTCGATGTCTCGGCACCCGGGTATGGCCTGGCACCGTCGGTCGTCACGGTCGAGCTCGAGGGCGCATTACAGCCGATCGGCATGGGCCGCACGCCGTTCCCAGCCGTGCCCGGCGCAGCGGTCGTCGATCAGCTCGAGCACGTGCTCGACCTGGGTCCGCGTCTGGCGGCCGGCGATCCGCCCGGGCTCGCGCATCCGTTTCATCAGCCCGGCGAGACCGGTGCCTATCCGGCCGCGATCGGCGATGACCCGATCGTCACGCCGCCGATCTACGGGCAGCATCATGCCCTCGTCGGAAAGCTCGCGGACGTTCGAACGGATGCGGGTCGCGCCTGGCTGCGCGAGCTCAACCTCGATCCACGCGCGCGTGCCGTCGCAGGGCTCGGCACCGCGGTGATCCGCACGCGGCAAGAGGAGCTCGTCGAGCGTGCGTGGGAGCAGGTCGCCGAGCTCGAACACGTCAATCAACGCCTGCGCGAGGCCGAGCTGGCTCTCGCGGTCACCGAGTCGCTGCACGCGAAGCACGTCGCGGCCGCAGATCCCGAGCGTGCGATCGCGCTGACCGCGGGTCTGCAGGCGCGCGTGCTCGGTGCGAACGGCGCGATCACGCTGCACCGCGAGCTCGAGGGCAGCCAGGTGCCGGTCGTGGTCCAGACCGCCGCGTTCAAGCGGATCTCGCGGCCGCAGCGCAAGTGGGTCCGCAGGCTCGCCGGTGGTGGCAGCGTCGCCGCGCTCCACCGCGATCTCGTCACGAACTTCAACCGCACCGCGAACCCGGTCTCGGCGGCACCGCCGGCGGCCCAGCCTGCAACGGCACTCGCGATCACGAACGTCGTGCAGGCGGTCGGCAGCACGGTGGCGGACTACGACGCGGATGCCACGCATCCGGGCCACATCTTCCTGCTGCTGCTGTGGGAAGGCGTTCAGGCCTTACTCGCGGCGAATCCCGCGGTCGACCTCAACACGTTTCCGCTCGCACAACTCAAGACGTCCCTGCACGCAGGCCTCGCCGGTCGTGCACCTGCGCTCGCGGCCGACGTCGTCGCGGTGGTCGCGCAGCTCATCGACGATCTCGCCGCGCTGGTCGTCGACGGTCCCGGCACGCTCGGGGCCGAGATTCCCTCGCAGCGGTTCGCCGCGGTGTTCGGCGGCGTGCCGGGCAAGAGCTACGCGGGCATCACGGTGCGCCCGCAAGGTGCGGGTGAGGTCGATGGTGCGCGCACGATCGATCGCTCGTCACTGCAAGCGTTCGCTGCCAACGTCGGTGCATTCGTGACGAACGTGCTCGACGCGCGACCCGAGCCGCTGCCACGGCCACCGCTCGCGAGCGTCGTCGCCCTCGCCGAGCGCGCGGTCCTGGCGACCCACCCACGCGCGACGCTGACTCGGCGCATCGCGAACACCGTCGCGGGGGTGCCGCTGCCCGATGCGGATCGTCCGCGTGCGCTGCGTCAGGTCATGGCGTATCCCGAGTTCGCAGACCCGATGTTCGAGGACCTGCGGAAGCAATCGCAGGACTTCATCATCCCGAACTTCGCCGACCTACCGCCGAACGCGATCACGATCCTCACGCCGAACCAGCGCTTCATCGAGTCGTACTTCGCGGGCCTCAATCACGAGATGGCGCGGGAGCTCCTGTGGCGCGAGTATCCGACCGACCAGCGTGGAACCTACTTTCGAAGGTTCTGGGACCGCGCGGATCAACTCGGCGCCGGCGCCGACGGTGACATCGTGCCGATGGATACCTGGCAGGGCGACCTCGGTACGCACGCGGCGCACGCCGGCGGGTTTCTCGTCCTCGTCATCCGCGGCGAGCTCCTGCGGCGATATCCGAGTACCGTCGTCTACGCACAACGCGCGATGTTCTCGCCCGCCGGGGTAGAGGCGCCGCGCATCCTCTCGCCCGCGGAGGACGACACGGCACATCGGTTCGCCGTGTTGCGTGGCTGGCTCGAACCGGATGTCGCGTTGTTCGGGTTCGCGCTCGGCGTGGACGAGGTTCGCGGTCGCCGGCAAGGCGGGCCCGACGGCCCCGCGGATCCGGGCTGGTTCTTCGTGCTGCGCGAGCGGCCAGGCGAGCTCGAGCTCGGCCTCGATGAGCTTCCGCCCGGTGCGCCGGTTCCCGCACTCGCGAGCTGGAACGATCTGGCCTGGCAGCATCTCGCGTTCGCCCCGTCGTCGCCGTCGCACATCTCGCTCGCCGCAAATGCCAGCCTCGCGCTCGGGACCGCGACGTCCCCGCCGGGGCCGCGCGCCGGAACGTGGGGCAAGAGCGCCGCGGACCAGGCCTACATCCTGATGCAGAGCCCGATCCTCTACGCGCGTCACGCTGAAGAGCTGCTTCCTCCGAGGACTCCATGATCGACGGTCCGATCGATGCCAGCCGCGACGGCGCGGAAAACCAGCAGCTCGTCGACGCGATCCGGGCGCAGGTCGCGGGATTCGACGCGCGGACCCCGTTCCTGTTGCTGCCGATCCGGATCGAGACGCGCTTTCAGAAGGCCGAGGTACCCGCGCCCGGCGAACCGACACCAGGCCTCCTGACAGAGCACCTCGAGCGTACGGCTGCGACCCTCGCGACGATCGGGGCGCGCACGTTCGCGACCCGACTCGGCACCGGACCGAGGCGCGCCGTGCGTGCACTCGAGCTCGCGCACTATGCGTTTCTCGACGGGTCGCTAGCGTCGCTCGCGACCGCGCGCGATGCGGCCACCGCGCTGGTCCGGAACGGTACGGCTTCGCTGGACGCGCTCGCCGCTGCATCCGCTCACCTGCGCACCGCACTCGCGGCGGCGCTCGCGCAGGTCGGGACGTTGCGGTCGTCGTATCAAGCCACCGCGTACGCGAGCCAGCTCGCCGCGCTCCGGGACCGCGTCCTGCAACCGTTGCTCGCCGACATCGAGGAGACGGTGGTGCCGCGCATCCGCCTCCTCGCGGAGCTCGATGCCGCTGCATCGTCCGTGCTGACCGCGCGCGTCGCGCGGATGGAGGCCCTCGTGGAGGCCGCAACGGCGCCGCGCGTTCGCATCGCGTCGACCTGGTCCGCGATCCAGCGCGAGCTCGCGGGTGTGCGCCGCGCCTATCGCGGGAACCAACGCGAGCTCGCGACGCTCGAGGCCACCTGGGCCCGGCTCGTCGCGGCGCTCGATGCGTTTGGCAGGCTGGACGCGGTTCGTGCCGACCCCGCGATCGCGCGGGCCGCGAATAGTGCGCGTGGCGCGCTCGCGAATGCATCGCGCGTGGCGACGGGCACGGGTGACCTCGCCCGTGGCGCCGCCGCGAGTGCACGCATCGCCGGCTTGCTCGAGCGTGTTGGGGCCGAGGCCACGCGCGCGGTGCCGGCC
>JAEYYV010000294.1 GCA_023428295.1 Pseudomonadota bacterium | reverse complement strand
CCCTCGTAGAGAGCGCTCGCCGTTTGTCATGGTGGATCACTGTATCGATCTATCGTTCACGCATGTCACTGCGGGGGTCGAGGTGGGTGATGCGAAACGCGAGCTCGGGCACGCGGCGGCGAGTGATCTCGGCGGCGACCTCCTCGCGTAGATCATCGGCAACCTCGGCGAGACGCGCGAGCGCCTCGTCGATGTCGAAGTCATAGCGAGAGGGAACCAACGTCACTTCCACACGTGCTGCGCTCGGCGCCGGCATGACGGACGCGAGGCTGAGCTCGTCGATCAATGGATCGTCGATCTCTGCCAGCGCGTACGTCAACGCATCGAACACCTGTCGACACACCTGCAGATCCTTGTGGCCGCGACGGCCACGCGAATCCTGATGCATATCGCTCCTGAGAATCAGCCAAAGGAAACATCAGCGGGTCCGCGTTGCGGACCGCCAGGATCACTTCGAGAGAGGCTGAATAGGCGACATGACGAGCTCCTCGTGAAGAGGTGGCGCCAACACTACGCACGAACGCGCGAGTTGCAAGCACGAAGTTGCAAGTACCTATCGCAATAGCGCGATCGCGATCACCGCGGCTACCGCGAGCGCGACGACGATCCACGGCCACACGAGCGGCGTGCGCGCGACGGGCGGCTTCGTCAGCGGACGATGCGCCTTGGGCGTGCGCTCGCTTCCTCGCGCGACACGAGCCGGCACCGTCGCCGATGGCTCCGCAGCGGAGTAGGGCTCGTCGGGCACGTCCGTCATTGTCATCGGGATGAGTGACGAGCCTGCGCTCGGTGTCGCGCGCGAGGACACGATCTCACCGGACGCAGCCGCGAACGGTGGTGGTGCCATCGGTATGGCGAGGTCGTCGTCATCACTTCGCGATCGATCGAGGAGGCCCTGCAGCTCGGCGGCATCGAACGCTGCGGTAGCGCGAGCCTCGGGCTTGGTCAGCATCTCGAGCTCTGCGGCTTCGATCTCTTTCGTCGTCTTCGATGCGCGCACGTGATCCACACGATAACGGAATCTGCGTCGAACACGAGCAGGACAATTCGTCCTCACGTCATACTCAGACATGGTCAGTGAGAAGGGCGAGCCGCTTCACGAGATCAACGCGAAGAGATGGCGTGTCGGTGGTGTGCTCACCGCACTCATGATGGTCGGCTACTTCGCGTTCATCCTGCTCGTGGCGTTCGCGAAGGGCACTGCAGGCGCGCTTCTCGGCGATGTGAGCGTCGGCATCGTGCTCGGCGCGTCGGTGATCGTGCTCGCTCCTGTGCTGACGATGATCTATGTGCGGTGGGCGAATCGGTCGTACGACCCTGCGGTCGCCAAGCTGCGCGAGAGCGCTCGCACCGACGAGGAAGCGTAACGATGCCCACGCATAGTGGGCTCGGTGACCCGGACGCGACCGCGATCGGTTGGTTCCTCGCCTTCGTGATGATCACGCTCGCGATCACGTGGTGGGCCGCGCGGAAGACGCGAACCACGAGTGACTTCTTCGCTGCTGGTGGAAACGTGTCGGCTGCACAGAACGGCTTCGCGCTCGCTGGCGACTACATGAGCGCAGCGAGCTTCTTGGGCATCGCCGGCCTCGTCGCGAAGAGCGGCTTCGATGGACTCATCTACAGCGTCGGTTGGCTCGTCGGCTGGCCGGTGATCACGTTCTTGATCGCGGAGCCGCTGCGCAACCTTGGCAAGTACACGTTCGCGGATGCGGTCGCGTTTCGTCTTCGCCAACGACCGGTGCGCATCGCCGCAGCGTCGAGCACGCTCGCGGTCGTCACGATCTATCTCATCGCGCAGATGGTCGGCGCGGGCGGTCTCATTCACTTGTTGTTCGGACTCTCGTATCGAGCCTCCGTCGGGCTCGTCGGCTGCGTGATGCTCCTCTACGTGTTGTTCGGCGGAATGATCGCCACGACGTGGGTGCAGATCATCAAGGCCGGCCTGCTCCTCACCGGCGCGACGCTGCTCGCAGTGATCGTGCTCTCGAAGTTCGGCTGGAATCCGCTGAACCTGTTCGCCGAGGCGCGCGCGCAGTACGGCGATGGCGTGCTCGCCCCAGGTTCGCTCGTCGCAGAGCCGCTCGAGGCAGTCTCGCTCGGTATCGCGCTCATGTTCGGCACCGCTGGGTTGCCGCACATCCTCATGCGCTTCTACACCGTGCGCGATGCACCGACGGCGCGGCGTTCCGTGGCGTACGCGACGAGCCTCATCGGCTTCTTCTATCTCGTCACGTTCATCCTCGGCTTCGGAGCCGCGGTGCTCGTCGGTCGCGATTCGATCAAAGCCGTGGACAAGGGCTACAACATGGCCGCGCCACTGCTCGCCGAGGTGCTCGGTGGAACGGGCTTCCTCGGCTTCATCTCCGCCGTCGCGTTCGCCACGATCCTCGCTGTCGTCGCCGGCCTCACGCTCTCGGGTGCAGCCGCGATCGCACACGATCTCTGGGGCCACGTCGTGAAGGACGGCAAGATCACGGAGCAAGAGCAGCTGCGTGTCGCGCGCGTAGCGACCGTGGCTCTCGCAGTGATCGCGATCTTCCTCGGCGTCGCGTTCGAGGGACAGAACGTCGCGTTCATGGTCGGACTCGCGTTCGCGATCGCGGCGAGTGCAAACTTCCCCGCGCTCTTGCTCTCGATGACGTGGCGGAAGCTGACCACGCGCGGAGCCGTCGCGAGCATGGTGTGCGGAACGGTGCTCGCGCTGATCGTCATCATTCTTTCTCCCACTGTATGGAAGGACCTTCTCGGAAACCCAGGCGGGATCATCTCGCTCAAGAACCCCGGAATCATCACGGTGCCGATGTCGTTCTTCGTCGCGGTCGTGGTGTCGCTCGTCTGGCCAGAACCTCAATCCTCGTCGGGGTTTGAAGCTGCTCGCGAGCGGATGATCTTGGGGCCGAGGTCCTGAGCGAGGGCGCTTTCACGTGCGCGACCTTCATCTGGGACATGCGTGGCCGACCCACGTGCGGAATGACGACCATGCAGCTCGGAAGGCCCGTCGGGTCGGACCATCCGCCGTTCATCATCGCCGCGCTGGATTGCGGCGGACTATCGACGATCGAGTCGGTGTTGTCAGCGATCGATGCAGCGGCGGATGCGTGTTGCGACGGCGTGAAGCTCATGACGCTGCCGTGGGATTGGTACCCCTCACTGTTCGAGCGTGCCGAGAAGCGCGGCCTGTTCGTGTTGTCCAGCGTCGGTGACGAGCGGGCGATCGAGCGGCTCGATTGGCTCGGCACGAACGCATTCGAGCTGTTCTACGATTGGTCGGATCTCGATCTCGTGACGGCGGCCGCGCGTACGGGAAAGCCACTCGTGCTGTCGGTCGCGAACGCGTCGCCAGCGCATCTCGCCGATGTCGTCGCGCACGCGTTGCGAGAAGGAGCGCCGAGTGTTGCTCTCATCCAACGTGTCGCCGGCTATGCGCTGGGTGGCCTGGATGCGCTGAGGTGTCACGACGTCGTCGTCGGTGTGTCGTATCGCCCCGTCGACTCCGCGCTCGTGCGCACGGCGATCACGCGCGGAGCGTGCATCGTCGAGGTTCGGCTGGCTCCCCAACGGCTCCCAGAGCTGGCGCGCGTGGTCAAGGACGGGGAGCTCGCATGGGCGATGCTCGGCAACGTCGAGGACCACTGGACCACGAACTGACAGCCGTCGATAGTAGGGGTTCGATGCCTTCAGAGGTCGATCGCCTACGCAACGGTATGCGGGTTCTGTCGTCCGCGATCGCAGCGGTCGCGGAGGCAACGCTCACGTCGCAGCGCATGCTCGAGATCCTCGTGCGCTCCGCGTCCGAGGTCATCAAGGACACGTGCATCGTCATGCTCGCCACGCCCGAAGGCCCGCAGATGGCCGCGGTGTACGACGAGGATCCGGCGCTCCGCGAGGAGCTGCGCGCGCTGTACGCCAAGCCACTCGGTCCGGCGGCGCCGTACACGAATCGCGCGATGGTCACGGGACAGCCGGGCTTCTATCCGACACTCGACGTGCAGGGCTCGCAGGACAACATGTCCCCCGAGATGTATTCGACGTTCACGCGGATCGGACTCACGGGCGCGCTGCTCGTGCCGATGCGCGTGCAAGGAAAGCCGTACGGTGTGCTCATGGTGCTGCGCCACCGGACCACGCATCGCCGGCTGGACGAGCTGGACCTCGAGCTCGGGATGGATCTCGCGAACCATGCGGCGATCGCGATCGCGAATGCGCGACAGATCGATGCACTGCGCGAGAACGAAGAGCTGCGCAGCGCCAAAGAGGAGCTCGGTCGCGCGAACAAGTTCCTCGACGCGATCATCGAGAACATTCCAGACATGGTGTTCGTGAAGGACGCAGACAAGCTCGCCTTCACGCGCTTCAACCGCGCTGGCGAGGAGCTGATCGGCGTGTCGCGCGAGCAGATGCTCGGCAAGACGGACTACGACTTCTTCCCGCCGGAAGAGGCGATGCACTTCCAGGGCATGGATCGCGAGACGCTCCGCAACAAGGTCCTCGTCGATATACCCGAAGAGCCGATCCAGACGGCGAGCGGGAGGCGGTGGCTCCACACCAAGAAGGTGCCGATCGTCGACGAGAGAGGCGAGCCGCGCTACCTGCTCGGTATCTCGCAGGACATCACGGACGCGAAGCTGCACCAGCAAGCCCTCGTCGAGGCCAAGGAGCGAGCCGAGGCCGCGAACAAGGAGCTCGAGGCGTTCAGCTACTCCGTCGCGCACGATCTACGTGCACCACTCCGCGCGATCGACGGCTTCAGTCAGGCGATCGTCGAGGACTATGGTGATCGCCTCGACGCCGAGGGGCAGCGCATGCTGCAGCGTGTGCGCGAACAGGCGCAGCGCATGGCGGTGTTGATCGACGATCTACTCGCACTGTCGCGCGTGACTCGTCACGACCTCGCTCCCGAGGCGATCGATCTCGGCGAGAACGCGCGGGTCGCTCTCGGGCGACTCCAGCGCGCGGATCCGGAGCGCAGCGTCGAGGTGCACATCTCCACGAGCCTGCTGACACAGGCGGACCCCCGGATGATGGCCATCGCGTTCGACAACCTGATCGGCAATGCGTGGAAGTTCACGTCCAAAACGCCATCGCCGCGCATCGAGGTAGGACAGCTTCACAAGAACGGGGAGCGGGTGTTCTTCGTTCGCGACAATGGCGCTGGGTTCGACCCGCAGTACACACACAAGCTTTTCGGTGTGTTCCAGCGACTTCACGGCGAGCAGGAGTTCCCCGGGACGGGCATCGGGCTCGCGACGGTCGCACGCATCATCTTGCGGCACCGTGGAAGGGTGTGGGCGGAGGGAGAGCCTGGTAAGGGTGCAACGTTCTTCTTCACGTTAGGAGAGGGGGAGATATGAAGGACAAGATCATCCTGCTCGTCGAGGACAACCAGAACGACGAAGAGCTCACGCTGCGCGCTCTCAAGAAGAGCCAGATCATGAACCGCGTGGTGGTCGTGCGTGATGGTGCGGAGGCTCTCGACTATCTGTTCGGGCGCGGCACGTATGCGGCGGCTGCGGCGACCGAGGTCCCGCAGGTGATCCTGCTCGATCTCAAGCTGCCCAAGATCGACGGCCTCGAAGTGCTTCGCGCGATTCGCGCGGACGAGCGCACGAAGCTCTTGCCCGTCGTCATCCTCACCTCGTCGCTCGAGGACCAGGACCTCATCAAGTCCTACGGGCTCGGTGCGAACAGCTACGTGCGCAAGCCGGTCGACTTCGTGCAGTTCGTAGACGCCGTGAAGCAGCTCGGTCTGTACTGGCTCGTGATAAACCAGCCAGCTCCGTGAACGCATCGCTCCTCCTCGCAGTCGCTCTCGCCAGCCTCGCCCCGAGCGAGGCCCATGCAGCGGATTGCGCGACCGATGCCGATCGCTATCGCGCGCACCTCGAAGCGGCCGAGGTCTCCACCTCGCGATGGCAGACCGCGTGGACGATCGCCTTTAGCGCCGCCGCCGTGGGCCAGTTCGCGCTCGCACTCGCGGAGTGGAATCCGTTCGGCGACTTCGACGACAAGTATCGCGACACGCTGCTCGTCGGCGGGACCAAGGCCACCATCGGCGTCGGCTCGCGGCTCATCTTTCCGCTGCGCGCGCGCATCCCTGCACCCGACGCCGATCGCTGCACCGAGCTCGCCCAGCTGCGCAAAGAGGTCGCGCGCCTCGGCAAGAAAGAGCGCCAGTCGTTCTGGCTCACGCACATCGGCGGCACCGCGCTGAACCTCGCCGGCGCGGGCGTGCTCTGGCACCGCCACGCGTTCAAGACGGGAGCGGTCTCGTTCTTGATCAGCTATCCCGTCGGCGTCACCTCCGCGTACACGCTGCCGCGCAAGACATGGCACCTGTGGCGCGAAGAGCAGGCCACGTGGGCCGTGGGCATCGCCCCGAGCAGCGAGCAGACGCTCCTCGTGTTCAGCGGACAGTGGTAGTCACCACGGCCCGACGAGCTCCACGTCGAGGAGCGGCGCGGGCGATTCTGGATCGTCGGGATCCAGTGCGATCCACGCGTGCCCTGGTCGCGCGGGATCGAGTGCGATGCCCTCGGCCTTCACCGGCGCGCCACTCGGTCCGGCGAGGTTCGCGGCGCGAACGCGTCCGCTGACGAGATCGATCACGCCGACCTGCGATCCGCTCGCCGGTCCGTCGTCGACCGCGTTCGCTGCTTGCTCGGCCGCGGCCAGGTAGAACACGCGATCTCCATCGGCGATCGCGTCGGTGAACCCGAGCGGCACGCCGCGCGCCTCGCCGAGCGAGTAGCCATCCACGTCGAGGAGCGGAGGCAGCGCCGCCGTCGCGTCGAGCCACGCGCGCGTCTCGAGCGTACCCAGACGCAGCACCGCAGGACCCGGATCGTGTGGCCCCGTGTTGCCGCGATGAAATAACCACAGCTCGTCGCGGCCCAGCGCACGCACGCGCGTGGCGCCCTCGATGTTCAGCGCGCCCTCGAGCGCTTCGCGCAATCGCGCGTACAGCGGCGCCGCGTCCTGCACGCGCGGCACGCCATGCCTCACGCGGCACACCTTGTCGCGAATCGGCAAGCTGCCCGAGCCAAACGCCCACAGCTCGTCGTCGATGGCGACCACCGACTCGAGATCGAGCTTGTCGAGCTTGTTGCCCAGCGCCACCTCGAAGCGCCTGCGTCCATCCAAGCCGCGCGGGAGCTTCATCGCGCTGACACCGTCGCTGCCGACCACGCCGAAGAAGCTCGCGTCGTCCTGCACGACCACCAAGCGGCCACCGTGCATCGCCAACCCACTCGCCGCGCGAACGTGCGCGGGCCGATCATCCCTCGCGTCCGCCGCGACGTCGTAGCGCAACACGCGCGAGGCGTGCACTCGCACTTCCAGCGCTGGATCGATCTCCGCAATTCGCGTCACGCACGCATCGTACGCCGGGCCTCAGTGATGATGCGCGGGAGGCGGTGCGTTCGGATCGTCTTTGGGCGGGAAGAAGAACTGCAGCGGCGAGCGGAGGAAGCGCTTGAACACCGCGAACGGCAGCGTGCGGCGCTCTCCACGAGGGACGTCACGAGCGCGAAGAGCGACGATGAGCGCGAGCGCGAACGAGACGCCGAAGTTGAGGATACCCATGCACGCGATGCCGGCACACGCGGAGATGAACGGCCCCCAGCCGACAGCGTCGAGCCCGGCCGATTGCATCGACAGCGTGAGCGAGCCGGTGGACAGCGTGATGTGACGGACTTCGAGCGGCAGGCCGAAGAACGACGCGATCGGCTGGAGCATGCCCAGCATGAAGCCGAGCGAGATCGAGCCGCCAAAGCCGGAGGCCTGTCGCTCGAGGAAGCGCGCCCAGCGAGCCATTCGATCTTTGCCGAGGCGCTTGCCTGCTCGGTGGTGCTCGATGGCCTCGGGGAGTCGCCGGTAGACGATCCAGTTCTCGAACCACCCCGCGATCAGCGACGAGATCCACAGGATCACACCGGTGAGCGCCGCGTAGAAGATCGTGCCCGATCCCAACGGATCGAACGACTCGATCGTCTTGATCGCATCTTTCTCGGGCAGGAACGAATGCCCGTAGGCGCGTTGCATGACCAGATCGAACAGCGTCGCTGCGAGGATGACCGCGGAGACGTTACCGAGCGCGGCAGCGAACTGCGAGCGCGCGATGCGCGAGATCAGGCGTACGAGCTCGTCGAGCTGACCGGGTCCTTCCTTGTCGCGAATGACGCCGGCGAGCGAAGCCGCGGTCATCGATGGCTGCTTCGTCGCGAGCGTAAAGCCCAACAGCTGCATGATGACGAAGCTCGCGGCGTAATCGATCGACGAGAACAACCCGTCGAGGAACGGCGCGAAGTGCTGCCACTTGATAAAGAACTTGATCACCGCGGTGCCGAGCGTCAGAAAGCCGCCGCCGGCCGCGGAGCCGAGCATCTTGAACCACTCTTTGCGCGACGACGTGACGTAGTGCTCGCCCGTCCTGCCGGCGCGCTCGATCACCTTGCGCGCGAGGAGGCGCAAGTTGTCGGACATGAGCTGAGAGAAGCTGCGGTTGCCGACGAGGCCCAAGCCGACCGCTTCGATCACCTTGCGGATCTCCGTCGTGGGCTCGAGCGAGTCGTCGGGATCTGCGAACGGCAGGAGAAGCTCGATGCGGTGCAGACCGCGCTCGATCGAGTCGAGTGCGTACACGACATCGATCGACACGCCGCGCTCCTCGAGCGCTACCTTCACCTGCTCGAGGTGGCGCTTCGACGCCTCGATCAACGCGGGCATCTCTTCGGGACGCGCTCGCTGCAGGTGATACAGCGGCGAGTCGCGCACGCCGCTCTTGTTGGTCCGCGTGCGGAACGCCTCGGCCATGCCGAGCGCCGCGATACGCGTGGTGATCATGCTGATCGCGTCGACGACAGATGCGCGGAGCGGCTCCCAGCAATCGCCCCCGACATCGGCGAGTCGATGCAGCAGCGAATCGGCAGCGGGGCCGAGCCACTTGAGATCCTCGTTCCGGCGCACGATGCGCCCGACGAGCATGTACAGCTCGTGCGGCGCGGGCGCTTCGGGGAGAAACCTGCGCGCGAGGCGATCCGTTGTCTCGTGGAGCAGACCTCGCGCGTTGGGTAGCCCGATCTCGCCGAACACTTTGATCGCTCGCGTCTGCGAGAGCACCGACTTCACGACCGCCCGGAAGCGCGCACGCGCGGCCGGCACGCGCTCGAGCGCCTCGACGAGGAGCTGAAGGCGCGCGAGCCCATCGTTGCCCGCGGTGTGCATCGCGGGGCCCGCGACGACGAAGCGCCCGAGCTTCTCGAGCGCCGTGAGTTGCTCCGTGAGCTCGGCGCCCGGATCGCACTCGACGAACAGCTGACGCAGCCTCGGCGAGGCCTTGCCCTCCATCGAGCCGACGAGGCGCGCGAACTCGGCCGCAGGAAGCAGATCGGCCGATGGCTCCACCGGGATCGATGCTACAGAGGCCATGGACTCGCCTCAACACCTCGGCTCGTCTTACGATCGTTCAGTGATTCCCTGGCAAGAGCTCGGTCGAGCGAAGCTACCGGACGGCGAGCTGGTGCTCTCGCGTCGCGGTGAAGAGTACGTCCTGCGCATGCGCGGCGCCGAGCTCATGAACAGCCGAAGCCACGCCTCGGAAGAGCTGCTCGCGACGCTCGGTTGCGCGAATCTCCCGTCGAGCGCACGCGTGTTGATCGGTGGACTCGGCATGGGATTCACCACGCGAGCCGCGCTCGGCGTCGTGCCCGCAGATGCAACCATCACGATCGCGGAGCTCGTGCCCGAGGTCATCGAATGGAATCGTGGGCCGCTCGCCCACCTCGCGGCACATCCACTCGACGATCCGCGCGTGACCGTGCGCAACGCCGATGTCGCCGAGGTCATGTCCGAGCTGACGTACCACGCGATCTTGCTCGACGTCGACAACGGCCCCGACGCGTTCACCGCTCCGAGCAACGCCAAGCTTTACGGCGTACGAGGACTCGAGCGCGCACGCCGTGCACTCGTTCCCGGCGGCACCCTCGGCGTGTGGTCGGTGACGGATGACAAGAGCTTCAGCGGGCGGCTCCGCGCCGTGGGCTTCTCCGTGGAGACCCATCGCGTTCCCCCGAGGCCCAACAGCGGCGCCCGTCATGTCGTGTGGATCGCTCGCGCCTCGCCCATCGCGCCTCGATAGGTGCGGGCGCTCTCGCCCACAACGAGAGTGTGCCCTATGCTCTCTGACGATGGTCATCCGGCTCCTCTTGTTGATCGCCCTGGCGTTCTCGCTGGGCGATCTGCATGACGAGAGCGAGGTCCTGGATCACACATCGGTCTCGCTCCTCGAGCACGAACCCGAGCTCGCAGATCCCGTGTTCTCCGTCGAGACCTCGATTACCTGTGCGGTTCCGCGGTGCGCATTCACGCTCGCCGAGATCTTCGTGCTTCCGCCTCTCGCGTTCGATTCCGTCCGAATCGAGCGACCTCCGCGCGTGATGGCTGCCTGAGTCGTTCGTCGATTGGCATCCAACTCGCACCCTCGGAGGTAACATGTCGTCACTCGTCGTGCCGGCATGGGCCTGGGCCCTGCTCGCACTCATCGTACTGCTCTCGATCTCCATCGACCTGTTCGCGCATCGCGGCGATCACGTCGACTCCAAGAAACGCGCGCTCGTGTGGACCCTCGTCTGGGTCGGCGTGTCCCTCGCGTTCAACGTCTTCGTCGCGGTGTGGTTTGGACTCAGGCCCGCCGAAGAGTTCCTCGCTGCGTATCTCCTCGAGAAGAGCTTGTCCGTCGACAATCTCTTCGTCTTCCTCCTCGTCTTCGGCGCGCTGCAGATCCCCGTGACCGAGCAACGGCGCGTCCTCACGTGGGGCATCCTCGGCGCGATCCTCTCGCGCGGCATTCTCATCTTCGCGGGCGCGGCCGCGGTGCAGCGATGGCACGCACTCACCTACGTGTTTGGTGGCTTGCTCGTGTTCGCCGCGCTCAAGCTGCTGCGCTCGGAGGACAAGCCATCCGACGAGCCGAGCGCGGTCATCGTCTGGCTCGAGAAGCATCTGCGCTGGACTCGAACGCTGCACGGCCATCACTTCTTCGTGAAGATCGACGGCAAGCGCTTCGCCACGCCGCTGTTCATCGCGCTCCTCGCGATCGAAGCCACCGATATCGTGTTCGCGATCGACTCGGTCCCCGCCGCCTTCGCGGTGACCACCGAGCCGTTCATCATCTACAGCTCCAACCTGCTCGCGATCCTCGGCCTGCGCGCACTCTATGTCGTGCTCGCCGGCGCCCTCGCCGACCTGCGCTACCTGCGCTTCGGTCTCGCTGCGGTCCTCTTGTTCGCCGGCGCGAAGCTGCTCGTCGCGACCTGGTTCAAGATCCCGCCGCTCGTCTCGGTCGGCGTGATCGCGGCCTGCATCACGGTGTCGGTCATCGCGAGCATCCGGGCCAACCGGCGAGATGCCCGGAACACGGTGCGGATTCTGCGGGACGACTTGCAGAAGCCGCAGGTGCCCGAAACTTAGAGGCCGTGCAAACAAGCACTTGCGAATAGGCCCGAGCCTTGCTGTAACAGCCGAGCATGAAGCTCGCGATGGTTCTTTGTCTCGTGCTCGCCGGCGCCTGCAAGACGGATGGCGCCGACCAGCCTTCCTCGTCCTCCACCGAGACCACTGCTGCTCCCTCGGAGACCGGCAGGTCCAAGGCTCGCTCCGGCAAGATCGATCTGCCACCGCGTCTCCCCAACGCGAATGGCGCGCGGGGGCCCGAGCGCGATCGTCCGTCGCTCGATAGCGACCTCAGCGAACAAGAGCGCCTCGAGCGCCGCGAGCGTCGTCAAGAGCGCCGCGACGATCGCCGCAAGGAGCGCCTCGAGATGCTCGACACCGACAAGGACGGCCAGATCTCGCCCGAGGAGATGGCCGCCGGTCGCAAGCAGCGCGCCGAGGACATGCGCACTCGCCTCGACGAGAACAACGACGGCAAGCTCACCGTCGAGGAGCTCACGCAGGGACGCATGGGGCGCCGCCTCGATCCCGCGACGATCGATACCAACAAGGACGGCGACATCTCCGCCGACGAGCTGAACGCCTCGATGGAGAAGATGCGCGAGCGCTTCCGCGATATGCGCGGCGCACGCGGCGAGGGCTGGCGGAACCGCTCGGGCTCCGGCGACAGCGGCCGCGGAACGCCCTGAGCCTACGCCCCCACGGCGGCGAGGATCGCCGTGCGCTGTTTCTCGTCGGGCACCGCACCGCGTAGTGCGCCGAGGTTGTCCTCGACGTGCTTGACCTTGGACGTCGCCGGAATCGGACACGTCACCGCGGGATTGCCCAGGAGGAACTTCAAGAACAGCTGGCCCCAGCTCGTGCATCCGAGCTCGGTGGCCACCGCCGGCAGCGCCTTGCCCTTCACCTTGCCGAACAGCGCGCCCGACGCGAACGGCTCCATCACGAGCACCGCGACGCCGGCATCGCGCGCCGCGGGGATCAGTCGCTTCTCCGCGCCGCGCTCGGCGACGTTGTACGGCAGCTGCACGACGTCGATCTTCTGCGTCTTGATGATCTGCTCGAGCTCGTCGAACGCGCCGTGCGAGTAGTGCGTGACGCCGACGTACTTCACCGTGCCCGCGGCTCTCCACTCGCGCAGCGTCGCGAGGTGCGTCTTCCAATCGAGCAAGTTGTGGATCTGCATCAGCTCGATCGTGGAGATGCCGAGCCGCGCCAACGACCGCTTCATCTGCTCGATGCCGTCGGACCTTCCACGCGTCCACACCTTCGTCGCGTAGAACGGCGCGGGCGTCTTCGGATCGCGCGTGCGCAGCGCCGTCATCATTTTTCCGATCGCCGCTTCGGACTTGCCGTACATCGGCGACGAGTCGATCACGCGACCACCGAGCGCGAGAAACCTCTCGAGCACGGGGGTGATCGGCGCGACGTCGGTGACGTCGAACGTCTGCCACGAGCCGAGCCCGATCGCGGGCACCTTCTCGCCCGTCGACGGAATCGTGCGCAGGATCCGATCATCCATGGCCTTGCCCTTCTGTGCGAAGCCGACGCGTGGAAGTGCTGCGAGCGCGCCGAGCGCCAGCATCTGTCGTCGAGACCACATGAATGACCTTAGCGCGCGACCAGCAAGCGTGGGATAGTCGCCCCGTGCTCCGGACCGCTGTTCTCGCCGTCGCGCTCGTGCCCTCCATCGCACTCGCCGATCCGACACACACCGACGACGGCGCCGCGAATCCCGGCGAGCATGCGCCCATCGAGAACCGCGTGAACGTTCGCATCGGGCGGTCCTCCGCGGACACCGACGGACGACCCTCCATCTGTGTCGACGTCCGCGTGTACTGGCGCTTCGGCGTCGAGACCTGCGGCACCGGCCAAGCACTCATCCACAACGATCCGGGCCAAGAGATGATGCACGTGCGCGCGAACTACACGTTCGCCGACCGCGCCCTCTGGAAAGGCACGCTCAACGCGCGCGGCGGCATCGGCTTCGCCGAGCTGCAGGTCGGCCCCGACGATCCGGGCTTCTCGTTCAATCACGCCGCGACCAACGGCAACTCCACCGCAGGCCCCGAAGCCGCATTCTCCGCGCAGTGGCTCCTACCGCTCTACAAGAAGGTCGACTTCGTGATGACCGCCACCGCCGGTCTCGCGTACTTCGCAGGCGCACCGGAGCTGTCCTCCAGCAAGACGGCGCTCCAGGGCTTTGCCTCGATCGAAGCTGGCATCGGCTGGTAGCGCGCTGGACTCGAGTGTCATGGGCGTTTGTCATCGGATCCCGACGAAGTCGTGACCTGATCGGGGTGCGCGCCGAGCCGTTTCCGTGCTCTAACCCGGTTCACCCATGGAGCTGCGCTCGATCGCGACGTACGCCAGCGCCGTGCGCCCGGAGCTTCCACCCGAAGCACTCAAGCCGGCGCCCTCGCGCTTGCTCTGGCTTCCCACTCACGCGCTGATCATCAGCGCGATCGCATGGGCGCTCGTCGCCGGTCACGTACCGGCGCTGCTGTGGCCCGTCGCCTCGATCACCATCGGCTGCTGCCTCGCCGGCGTCGTGTTCCTCGGGCACGAGCTCATGCATGGCGGCGTCGTGCGCGGCAAGACGCCGCTCCGCATCTTCGGCTTCCTCTGCCTCCTCCCGTTCACGCTCTCGCCCACGCTGTGGACCGGCTGGCACAACCGCGTGCACCACAATCACTGCGCGCAACCCGGCAAAGATCCGGATCTCTACCCGACGCTGATCGAATACGAAACGCAGAGCGCCGCACGCATCATGGCCGATCACTTCGGCCTCGGTCGCCGCCGCCTCCTCTCGCTGCTCTCCCTCTTCTTCGGCTTCACCGGTCAGAGCCAGCAGATGCTCTGGAAGGCACGCGAGAAGGGAATCCTCAGCCCGGGCCTGCACCGCCGCGCTCTCTTCGAGTTCGCGCTCGGCGTTGCCTTCTGGACCGCCATCGCCTTCGTCGTCGGCTTCGTGCCGTTCATCTTCATCTACCTGCTGCCGCTCGTCGTCGCGAACTCCATCGTGATGATGTTCATCATGACGAACCACAACCTGAGCCCGCTGACCGCGATCAACGATCCGCTCGTCAACTCGCTCAGCGTCACGCTGCCGCGCCCCCTCGAGTTCCTCACGCTCGACTTCGGCTACCACGTCGAGCACCACCTGTTCCCGACGCTGTCCACGCGCCACGGACGCACCATCCGCGCGAAGCTGCGCGAGAAGTTCCCGGGCCGTTATCAGTCGATGCCGCTCACCAGCGCGCTCTATCAGCTCTACATCACCGCACGCGTCTACAAGGACGACGTCACGCTGATCGATCCGCCCAGCGGCAACACGTTCCCGACGATCGTTCCCCGCGAACCGACCACGCCTGCCTGATGCGAGCGGTGCCGTTCCTCTTCCTCGCCGCCTGTTGGAGCGCGAGTACGCCGGCTCCGCCTCCGTCTTTGCACAACGCCACGCCGCCCTCGGCGACCGATCTGCCGGCGCACACCGTGTGGACCGGGCGCTACGAATGCGCGCAAGGCGTCACCGCCGTACAGCTCACGCT
This sequence comes from Pseudomonadota bacterium, assembly GCA_023428295.1. GTDB lineage: Bacteria > Myxococcota_A > Polyangia > Haliangiales > Haliangiaceae > JABFXX01. The sequence goes on along the minus strand of JAEYYV010000294.1, from coordinate 659 downwards.
CGACATCGAGCCCGACGGCCGCGCGCGTGCGATCTTCGATTTCGGTCCGCTCGCCGACAACCCGACGCTGCCCAACGGCTCGTTTCGCATGCGGGGCACGGCTCGGCCGCTCGACGAGGCGATCGACGTGCACCTGTCGCCTGACGAGTGGATCGATCGTCCCGACAACTACGAGATGGTCGCCCTGCACGTGGGCATCGATAAGGCTCGCCGCGGAATGCGTGGGCGCATGCTGAACGACAGCTGCGATTGGCTCGACGCGAAGCGGATGGACTGACGGCCTCGACGTCGCGTCGCTATCGTAATCGTCGGCGGCGACGCGCATGGTAGCGATCGACGCCTCGAGTCCTCGAGCATCTAGACGTCGTCGCATCTCGACGTCGCGTTTGCATCCACATCGGCGATCGAGATCGCCCGAGCTCGAGCGCGCGGCTTGGTGCACCGTGCGCGCGAGCGATGATGCCTAACCCCAGAGATCAGTTGTTTTGACCTCTGTAGCCGCAGTGTTCGAAGTAACGGCGGCAGTGCAACTTCGTGACGCGATGGCGCGCACGGCGCGCGACACGGCGAAGAGCTTCCTTCGTTCGCGGTGCGTGTCGGCGAACGAACTGCTTCTGAAGCGCCCAGCCGGATTCGATCGGGTTGAAGTCGGGCGAATA